>NZ_JBJHPC010000023.1:0-31131 GCF_045257485.1 Streptomyces sp. YS-3
ACCCCGGGCCCCACCCCGCATCGCGGCATGTCCCGACGCGACGCGCTCCTGGACCTGGCCGCCCTGCTCGTATTCCTGGCCGTCACCGCTGTGCTCTATCTGCTGATCGGTCCCAGCGCGGGCATGGTCACTGGTATCGCCACCGGCCTGTTCACCACCTACCACCCCACCGGCACCACACCCGTCTCGATGCCGCAGGCGGACCAGGAACCGCGATAGCCCCCAGGATGTCGGCCTCAGTCGATCATGCAGAGACGGTCCGGACGGCAGAAGCCGAGCCGACGCCACGCTTGCGCAAGCCGGACACGACCGCGCTGGGGTCCCGGACAGAACCGCCAAGTCGGTCCAGCGACGGGACCACGAGGGTGTCACCCTCGTGCAGGTAGTCGAGGGTCCGATTCTTGAGCGTTTCACCCCAGGCGGGCATCCGATGCTCTGTATACAAGGTGGAGAGGATGGGTATTGCCGCGCATCCCTCTTTAAACATTTTCCCCCCGATATAAGGAAAGGGGTCCGAACTGCCCGTGATCACCAACGGGTAGGGCGTGCCGATGGCGAGGACGTCGGCAAGAAGCCGCCGGTGCAGGTGGGTCAGATTCACGCGGGGGCAGCGCCCCGCGCGGCGGCCAACTCGGGGAAGGCGTTCTCCCAGGCATCGCGGATGAAGCGGCTGATCAGGGTGCGCAGGATGGGCCACTGGCCGATCAGGAGGTCCCGGTTGAGGAAGGCCTGCAGGTCCTCGCGCGGTCCTTCGGCCAGGACAGTGCGGTACAGGCTGACCCTCGACTTGAGGCCGGTCAGGTCATAGGAGCGGCGCCCGGACCAGACGATGTGCAGCGGCAGGTCGACGGTGCCCTGCGTGGGGCCGGTCAGGTCCTCCAGGCGGGCGGGCAGCCGGCGGGTGTACCGGGCGCGCAGCACCTCGGCGGCGTCAGGGACCGGGGGGCGGGGAGACGTGACGGCCATGGGCCCAGTATCGCCCGTCGGGCCGATGCCGGTCACTAGAGACTCCCGAAGCGCGACGGCCCAGCCGGCCTGGTGCTCTATCCACGTCAGTGTCCGGCTGGCCGGTACGGAACGCTTCGGGAGCGCTGATCCTGGCGGAGGTCGGCTGCGGAGCCGGGCCACTCGTGTCGGAGGTCCTGGGGAGAGCGGCCCCAGCGGTCGGTCACAGGGCGCGCGAGGCGGAATGCGTCGTTGCTGACGGCCCGGCCGCGTTGGGTACCGGCGCATGCCCCGAGGGACTGGACCTGGGCGTTTTCTCCGGCGGAGCCCGGATCCGGGCAGCGGTGCGTTGCTCGACCCGAGGTGGGCAAAGACCGAATCTGCCCCGTGTGACCACCGCCCTACGGGGTAAAACCGACCGCTTGTGCGGTTTCCTGTGGCAGGTTGTGGGGCTCCGGAGGCCGCTGGGGCCGTCGGATTCACGTCTTCCAGGGGGAAGCCGCATGTCCTTACGTGCCACAGGCACGCCGTTTCGGCGTGCCCGCATGAGAAAGACCCCGCTCGCAGTCCTGGGCACGGCCGTCGCGGGCGCCTTGACCTTGACTGCGTTACCGGCAGCCACCGCGTCGGCGTCGCCGACTCCGGCCCCGGCATCGGCGTGGGGCAAGGAGAGTCCCCGCTTCGAGGTGCCGCCGGTGAGGACTGGCACCAATAAGCGGGTCGCGGCGCAGCCGGAGAAGGAACCGACGGCAGAGGCCGCCGCTTGGCGCCGCGCCCAGAAGCAGCACGCGACCACCTCGTTGACCACAGCCCCGCGACAGAGTGCCGCAGCCGTCAACACCTATGTACCCAAGGGCCAGGGCGCGGTGCCCTGGCACCGGATCTCCGACTTCCGTATCACCGATTCCCTGGTGGGGCGGGTGGATTACTCCACCGGCAACCTGATGCTGGCGGCCACCGACTTCGAGGTCGCGGGGGTGGGGCAGAAGCTGCGCCTGGCCCGTACCTACAACTCCCTCGACGCCCCGTGGGGGAGGGTGACGCAGCGGTGGTGGCAGGAGTACGAGCGCTACCTCGACCTCGGCTTCACCAACGAGGTGATCTTCTACGACGCCACCGGCGCCACGCTGAGTTTCACCAAGAACAGCGACGGCTCCTTCACCACGCCGGCCGGCTACTCCAAGGACCTGAAGAAGAACGCCGACGGCACCTACACCCTCACGGACCGTAAGAGCGGAACCAAGGACACCTACAACACCTACGGCAGCCTGACGAAGGACACCGACAAGAACAACGGCACCATCACCGTCACCCAGCACGACGAGGGCGGCGAGCAGAAGGGGTTCAAGCTCACCGAGACCCGTTCGGGACGCTGGATCGACCTCTACAAGACGGACGCCTCGCAGTGGCAGGCCAAGGACCACACCGGCCGCACCACGGTCTTCGACCTCGACCCCGCCGGCAACCTGGTGAAGACCGCGGACACCGAAGGCAAGACGACCGCCTTCGGCTACGACCCCTCCGGCCGCATCACCAAAATCACCACCCCTGAGGGCCGCGTCACGGTCTTCACCTACGACTCGAGTAACCGCCTCACCTCGATGCTCCGCGCCACGGGCTTCAACGGCACCGGCGAATCCGGCCCCACCTACACCTACGCCTACACCGCCGACACCCCCACCGCTGCTGGCACGACCACGGTCAACGACCCCGAACGCCACACCACCAAGTACGAACACGACGGCGACGGCGCGGTCACCAAGGTCACCGACGCCCTGAACCGCTCCCGTTCGCGCACCTACGACGCCCGCCACAATCTGGCCACCGCCACCGACGCGATGGGCGTGAACGGCACCGGTGCCAACGTCACCACCTACGGCTGGGACAGCCGCAACAACCCCACCTCCGCCAAGCTCCCCACCGGAGCCACCGCTTCGGCTGCCGGCTATCAGACGATCGCCGGGACGGACCTGCCCGGCACTGTGACTACTGCTGATGACGAGAAGACCGAGTACAAGTACGACGCGGCCGGCAACGCCCTCTCGGTCGCGCAGACCGGCACGGGTGGCGGCACCCGTACCTTCGACTACAACCCCTCCAGCCCCACGTGTGGCGGCTTCGAGGGCCAGACCTGCAAGGCGACGACGAAGATGACCGACAGCAAGTCGGTCGCGACGGCCTTCCACTACGACAGCAAGGGCAACCTCGACAAGGCCACCCCGCCCGCCCCGCTGGGCACCACCACCTACACCTACGACGCGCTCGGCCGTACCGACACGGTCACCGACGGCCGCGGCGTCAAGACGGTCTACGTCTACGACCACCGCGACCGCGTCACCAAGGTCTCCTCCACCCACGACACCGTCACCTACGCCTACGACGGCGACGGCAACCTCACCCAGCGCTCGGACGGCACCGGCGTGATCAAGTACGCCTTCGACCCGCTCTCCCGGGAGACGGTCCGCACCCTCCAGGACGGCTCCCAGACCCGCCTGACCTACACCCCCGCCGGGAACGTCGACTCCTACAGCGACCCCGCGGGCGTCACCGCCTACATCTACAACGAGGTCAACAAGCTCAAGGAACTGAAGGACCCGACCGGCAAGACCACCACATACGCCTACGACAACAACGACTTCCGCACGAAAACGAACTACCCCGGCGGAACCGTCCAGTCCATCAACCCCGATAAATCCGGCCGCCCGCAGACCATCAAGGCAACGTCTCCCAAGGGCACCCTGGTCGACCTCGCCTACTCCTACCAGAACGGTACCAAGGACAGCACCAAAATCCGCACCCTGACCGACGCGGCGGCCCAGAGGGAGACCGTCTACACCTACGACGGCGCGGGCCGCCTCACCAACGCCCGCGACGCGGACATCAGTGGAGCACCGAACATCTACGTTGTCTGGGCGTACTGCTATGACCGCGCGGGCAACACCACTTCTGAGGGAGGGGTCTACAACCAGACCTGCCCCAGCCGCACCACCTACACCTACAACGACGCCCAGCAGCTCACCGCGAAAAACGACTCCACCACCAACTGGTCCTACGACGCCATCGGCAACGAGACCGCCAGCGCCCCGACCCCCGAGACCACCCGCACCGGTGAGACCTGGACCGACTTCTCGCAGCTCACCTCACTGACCACGGGCGGCAGGACCTACACCGGGCAGTACGCCTCCACTGACCAGAGCGAACGCATCCGCCTGGGCGACACCTACTTCCACAACGGGCCCCTGGGCCTGTCCGGCACCAGCACCGGCGGCGTGGACACGGGATTCAACCGCGAACCCCAGGGCACCCTCAACTCCATGACGACCGGGGCCAGTTCGCTGTACTACCTCACCGACGCGCTCGGCTCCGTCGTCGCGCTCGTGGACGACACGGGCACAAAGGTCAACAGCTACACCTACACCCCCCGCGGCGCCGACCGCACGGCCACGGAGAAGACCCCACAGCCCTACCGCTTCGCCGCCGGCTACAAGGACCCCACCGGCCTGTACCACCTCGGCGCCCGCTACTACGACCCCACCCTGGGCCGCTTCACCCAGCCCGACCCCTCCGGCCAGGAAAAGAACCCCTACCTCTACGCCGAGGGCGACCCCGTCAACCGCATTGACCCCCATGGGCTGGTCAGTCTCAACGGCGTTGCTGATGCACTGGGGCCGGTCGGAGACCTCATACAGGGGAGCTATCACCTGCTGAACGGGGACACACAGGGCCTGTGGGGCGATGTAGCTGGACTAGCTGCGGGTGCTGCTGTCGGCTTGGGATGTGAATACGTCATGGCGTCGGCGGCGGCTCCTACTTTGGGCGCTTCGGCGGCAGCCGGCCAACCCGTATGTTACGCCGCTGCTTGGGGAGCCAGCACGGGAGTATCGAACCTAATCGGCGGGTAAAAATCAGCCACACTGGGCGGGCAGCAGCAATGCTGTCCGCTCTCTCCGATAAGAAACGGAGTGCTCATGGCACGTCTAGGTCGTTCCATGGAACAGCAGGGGCGCATACAGATGCTCTACACCATGACATCCATAGCTGCGGCAGTTCTTCTCATCTCTGGAATAGCGCTCGCAATACTGGGAAATTCTAAAGGGTGGATTGTTGCCGTCGTGGCTGTGGTCACATGGATCAGCCTGTATATGACTCATAAATACAACAAGCGGGCGACGTGAGCACCCAGCCAACTGCATTTCCCGCACACGGTGATCGAGTCACCATCTTCATAAAGGCTGGCAGTCCAACCACAAGTTTGGGCCAAACTCCGCTCCGCAATGGCGCACATTATCGGCGCTGGTGGCGTGCCAGCCGAGAAAGCATAAGACTGCTACAGCTACGTCAGTTGGTCATCGCCAGTGCGGTGTCGGGCCGGCAGAAGGGTGCGCTGACCAGTGAGCGTCAGAGCTGCGTCTGTGTGCGCGTGCGGGCGAGCTCCTTGAGGGCGACCCGGGCGGCGGGGGTGCCCGCGGGGCTCTGCCAGAAGGGGTGCGCGGTGATACGCCGGGACAGCTCCAGCAGCCGGCGACGGTGTGTGGCGCCGCCGACGGCCGTGGTGGCGAGCTGGTCGTAGACGGCGTACCAGGCGGTCTGAGCTGCCAGGAGATCGTGGGGGAAGTGAGTTCGCGCCATGGCTTGAATTAGACCACTTGGTGTGCCATGAATGCAGAAAGGAATTCGGAATGTAGGCGGAATTCTGGACGCAATGCTTTGCAGGAGATGAAGGTTTTGGCCCTTCGGAGCCGCCCTGCGGGGGGAGGCTTCAAACCGCCACATGCTGCGGGAGTGGTAACGCGACCGTGGTGAGTGATGTGGAAAAGGCGTCGCGAGGCGTCAGGTAGGGATTGGGAAGACGAACGCAAGTGAACCGCTGACGAAGTGTCGATCTAATGAAGTGGCATCGAAACCGGGGGGATCATGTGCTCTCTGGGATAAGTCTGGCGGAGACCCGTTTACTGGCCAGGTGGTGTCCGGCATGAAGGCGGCGTGAGTCCAATCTGCGGCTTCTGCAAGGAACATGGGAAGGCGCGCTCCGATACTGCTCCCGGTGCTTGGGGGCGAGAGGGAGAGCTCCAAGTGGTGGTCCCACGAGGGGTGGAGTACCGATGCGGGGCGCGCTGGCGGACCGGCTCGTAGTAGTGAAGAAGCGCCTGTAATGGGTGTGGAGCGAAGGGGCCGGGTCATTCGTAGCTGTGTAAGTCAGGTCAACCGGACGTTCTCCGGGAGGAGCCGATAGCAAGCTGAAGTCACCGGCCAAGCCGTTCGAGATTTTCAAATGGGAGGTTATGGAGGCGTACCGGGACGTCAAGAGAAACAAGGGCGCGCCAGGAGTGGATGGGCAGTCCATCGAAGAGTTCGAGAAGGACCTGCGGGGAAACCTGTACAAGATGTGGAATCGGATGTCGTCGGAGACCTACTTCCCTCCTCCGGTGCGTGCCGTGGAGATCCCGAAGCAGCATGGTGGCGGGACGAGGATGCTTGGCAGCCCTACCGTCGCCGACAGGGTTGCGCAGACCGTAGTGGCGCGGCATCTCGGAATTCGAGTGGACCCGATCTTCCACGAGGATTCGTACGGATACCGGCCGCAAAAGTCGGCCTTGCACGCGATCGAGACATGCCGACAGCGGTGCTGGAAGCGCAGTTGGGTGATCGATCTGGACATCCAGAAGTTCTTCGACAGCGTGCGCTGGGACCTGGTTGTCAAATCCGTGCAGGCTCACACCGACGCCGTCTGGGTGAAGTTGTATGTTGAACGGTGGCTGCGAGCGCCGCTTCAACTGCCCGACGGCATCTTGCAGATGCGGGACCGGGGGACCCCTCAGGGTTCGGCGGTCTCGCCCGTACTCGCCAACCTGTTCATGCATTACGCCTTCGATACCTGGCTGACCCGGGAGTACCCGGGGATCCAGTTCGAACGGTATGCGGACGACGCGGTCGTGCACTGCGTCTCCCTCCGCCAGGCCCGAGAGGTCCTGGCGGCGCTGGAGAACCGGATGGAAGAGGTCGGGCTGCGACTGCATCCCGACAAGACCAGGATCGTGTACTGCAAGGACTCGAACCGGCGAGGCTCTTACGAGCACACGTCGTTCACGTTCCTCGGATACACCTTCCAGCCTCGCGAGGCATGGTCGCGGCGCTTGCAGAGGAGCTACACCAGCTTCCTGCCGGCGATCAGCAAGGACGCCTTGAACAAGATCAGCAGGGAGGTCCGCTCCTGGCGGCTCCACAAGCAGATCAAAGCGACGTTCCACGAGCTCGCGCGGCGGGTAAACCCCGTCGTGCGCGGCTGGATCCAGTACTACGGAGCCTTCTACGGCTCCAGGCTGGTTCCCCTTCTCCTGCGCATCAATGCCTACCTGCTGCGCTGGATCAGGAAGAAATACCGGCGGTTTAGTTCGTTCAAGAAGGCTCACGCGTGCTGGCAGCGCATCACCGGCCAGCACCCGAGGCTCTTCGCCCACTGGGCGGTGCCCCCGAGGGCCTGGTGACCAGGATGACAAGAGCCGTGTGAACCGAGAGGTTCACGCACGGTTCTGTGGGAGCCCGGAGGTGAAACTCCTCCGGGCGACCCGACTTCGATTTCCTTGCCATGTGAGACGCGCCGCGCGACACCTCGCGGTGAAAGAGGCGGTCAAGACGGCCCGGCCTTCCCCTGGGTCCACTAGAAGTGGCGGCATGGCATCAGGAAACGATCCGCAGCGGGTCGAGGCGATGTGGCGCGCGGCCGATCTGGCGCGGTCCTACCTCACGCAGGACCGCGCCCGGATCGCGGCCTGTCTCACCGGTCTGGAATCCGACCAGCTCGAGCGCGTGCTGGCCTGGGCGGCCATCAGCCATGACGCGGTCTTCGACGAGCTGGGGGAGCCGTCCATGCCCTTGCGTCTGATCGATGCAGTGGCGGCGCTGGCGCCGACGGAGACCGAGTTCGCGGCAACCGCCGCGGTACGCCGCGTCGCAGCAGGCGAGGTGGGCCTCGCCCGGGCAGTGACAGATCTGCCGCTGGCGGACCAGGCCCACGCCATCACGATCTGCACGGCGGTGATGCGGCTGGAGGCACACGGCCGCGCCCGCGCCCTGGAGCAGATCGATGCACAGACCCGGGAGTACGAGCGGATGGGCCACCCCAGACCGTACACACTGTCCTGATCATCGAAGGCCGGGGGAGCGGGGCGGCCGTAGGCTGGAGGTCCTGCCCCGGGGGTTCTGGGAGGACGTACGCCCCGCCCTGTCTGGTCCGGTGCGATCAGCTTTGGCCTGGTCGCTTCTCTGAACTCTGACGCGTGCTCGGCGGGGTCGGTCGGCGCCGTCCCGTCATGGAGATCGCGGGGATCGACCGGCGGCTCATCGGCTGGCAGTCGACGCGCCGTCAGCAGATCGAAGAGGCGTTGCCGCCATCGACCCGGGCGGCTACGCGCAGGTGTTCAACGAACTGCTCCACGGAGACCTCTGCCCGCTGTGCCGCCGCGGCGGTCGTCGACGACTACACCCGCCCCGTCGGCCGGGGCTTCACCATGACCGCCGACCTGCACGCCCTGTACCCGCGCGACACGGAGGACCAGGCCGTGCTGCGCCCGCTGACCCGCAACCGGGTGCTTCCCCTCTACGCGCGGGCCCGGCTCGCCGCCAGAGCGCTCTCCGCCCGGGTTCACTCGGGGTGCGCCGCTCGGAGCGCCTGGGCTCCCGCACCCGCCCGTACACCGTCGCCGTGCCCGGCGCCTCGAGGTCCGGCCCGCGGCTCTCGCGTACGGACCGGAAGGCCGGCCGCGCCCAGGAACAGCAGCAGGGGACCGATGTTGCCGCGCTGGAGCAGACCCGCGCCACGATCGAGGCCGCGGCCAAGATGGCCGTCAGGCTCCAGGACGGCGTCCGGGAGCGCGCCGTCACTCACCGCCTCCAGTCGCAGGCCGCCCCGGCGACACCCGCGCCGTCACACACTCCGCCGCCCGGAGTGCAGCAGGCGCCGGGCCGGACACCCTCTGGAGGACTCGCATGACCACGCCGGAGATCCCGGGACTGAAGGAGGTCCTCGCCCGAGCCCGCGCAGCCAGTGAGGAGATAGCCGCCCCGCTCGATGAGGACCCGGAGCCCGAGACCGAGGAGTCCCCGGGCTGGAAGCCGATCTGGAAGCGGCCCCAGACACCGAAGTCGAAGGCGGCCAAGAAGAAGGAGCTGAGCGATCAGCGGGAGCGGCTCCAGGACGCCGGGAAGCGACGCCTCGCGGCTGGGGAGTCGCGCCGGCCCCGCTCCCGGCAGAGCCGGATCTGCAACGCGGCCGCGCGCCGCGATGCCCGCGCCCTGTCCCGGGTGCGGCACTCCAGTGCTTGGCTGTGGTGACGATGCCCGGCATCGTCCACCGAGTGGAGCCGACGATGTTCAGCATCCAGTGGCGCTGCACGACATCGAATGGGCTCCACTCAGTGGGCTCCACCCGGTGGGCCGCACCGAGTGGGCTCCACCCGGTGGGCTCCACCTGATGGACTCCATCGAGTGGACTCCACCGTGGTGCGCACCGGATGACGATGGACGCCACTCCGGTGCGCGCACCACCATGTCCGCCGCCGCACCCGGTGCGCACCATCCGACGGTGTCCGGCGCGCACACGCGCACCCGGTGCGCCGCACCCGTGTCCCGCACCGCACCGGTGCACGCACCGCCCGCCCACCCCTGTCCAGGTTCCGGCGGTCGCGCATCGCTCCTGGACCAGGTTCGCTACCCAGCACGCTTCCCCTTGTCAGATTCGGTGTGGGCTTTCAGTCAGGTCGCGGTCAAGGGCGCGTGTGATATAGGAGCCCACCCGGCCGTGGCGCGCGCCCGGCGCGGTGCGGCGCGGCCGGTGACGCGCACCGCGATGGGCGGTGTGGTGCGCCGGTGCGCGCACCACCGACACCGTCACCGGACCTGGCACGCACCGGGTGCGCGCGGTGCGAGGTGCGCACCACCGGCATCGGATGGTGCGCACTACACGGCGGTGAGGCAGCGCCCGGATATAGGCGAAGGCGCCGGTGACGTTCTCCGGCTCCATCGGAGCGAGCGGCGCGGTGACGGTGTTCTCGGGCATGACAGCTCCTCACGTTCGGGCCGCCGCTGATCGCGGCGGCCTCGAAAACACCCTCGAACTGCGGCCCTGTGGACAGAGTCCAGCTGCTGACGAGGGAGACCTCTCCTCCCTCCGGTTGTGCCGAGGCAGGCCTTGTTGGGCAAGGCAGCCTGCCTCGCAGCTGCTGGCGGGGGCGTCACGCTTAGCAGTTGGCAATCGTGACGCGGGTCAGTTGCCAGCCGTGGTCACGGGCAGTGATCTGCCTAGGCGTGGAACTTACTCGTGTGCGGAGGGCGCCTGCTGCGGCGGCTTGAGAACTCGGCGGGCGCGGTATCGTCCGATTGCCGAGACCGGGCCCGGATCGGAAGGCGGCCACCAGTGCGTCGCCGCATTCCCAGTCGTTCCACGTACTGCTCAGCACGTCGAGAAGCGGAAGGATGCCATGATCCGGAACAACGGCCCCGACGAGCAGATTTTAGTTCTTGTTCGGCTCCTTCTGGTCCTCGTCCTGGTAATGATCTTCGTAGGTTTCGCCTGGGTGACCTGGCAAAACCCCGCATTGGTGGAGCCCTTAAGTGTGGCCACGGGCGGTACAACACTGGTGCTGGGCGTCATGGCCTTCGCCCTCGCGTTACCTCGCCGGTAGAGACTGCACGGCCTGGGCCAACGTCTAGCACGCCCCTGACCGATCAGGCCCTTCTCCGTCCCAGTGATATTGCACGGCGGGGAGCCCTTGCTGGCCCGACCCGCACGGCCCTGCGTTTCCACACCAACGGCGTTCTGCTCAGCTCCCGCTACCTCATCCACCTGCTGGCGCAGGCCGCCGGGACCGGTCGCCGCTCGCCTCGAAGTAGAGCTATGTACGGGTGGGCATCTCCATGGGGGGCGACAAGGTTGCCAATGACCGCCATCATCGCCCTCAGAGGAACCAGAGAGCGACATCAGCGATAGAGGCCGACAAGCGGGCTGATTTGCCAACAGAACTGCTTCGTCACACCGGTTGTCCTCTGACAGTTGGACCGCTTGCCTGACCACGTCGCACCCTTCGCAAAACCCGGGCGCGGCCCAAGAATGGGCGCCATGGCCGACAACACGCTGTGGGTAGGCGTACTGACCGCGGGCACCGCGGTGGTGGCGAGCTGGGTGACCAGCCAGGGCACGGCGCGTGCCGCCCGGATTCAGGCTGAGACGACGGCGGCGGTCCAGCGGGCGGATCAGCGGCGCACCGCGCGGCGGACCGCCTACGCCGACGTCATCGAGCAGGCGCAGAAGATGGGTGACCTGTACTGGAAGGTCAACGATGCCCACGCCGACCCGGATCCCGAGTCGCGCACGGCCGCGCTCAAAGACTTGCGGCTACGGTTGCGCGACGCGTACGCGACGCTGCGCCACCTCGTACGAGTGGTGGAGCTGGAAGGGCCTCAGGAGGCAGCGGCGGTCGCCGACGGGCTGCGGCGCTCGACGTCTGACAACTACCAGGCACTGGAGGACATGATCCGGGGCGAGGCGGACGCGATCCAGCGGTTCAACGAGTGCTATGCCCCTTTCTGGGACCGGGTCGTCGCCCTCGTGGCCATCGCGCGGGAGGTGCTCCAGGAGGGTGCCGTCCCGGCGCCGGTTCCCACACCGGCCCCCCAGGCGCCCCGGCCATGGTTCCGGCATCGGCCGAGGGCAGGAGGATGAGCAGGCCCGTCACCCGTCAGTCGTCGCGTAGGGGCAGTAGTCGGTCCACCTTCAGCGGCAAATGGTCAGGTTCGATGTCAGAGGACAGCGGTTGATCACGATGCGGTTACGACGGCGAGGTTTTCCGAGGTCGGCGTCACACCGGAGCCGAAGAACCAGCCTGTAGAAGGTGAATGGCGGGATAGGCCCGCCCTACCTCCAGGAGCGCCCTGTGGCGAGCACCGCCGGCGACCCCGAGCAGCCCCTTGACCAGGCCGGAGAGACCCCCTCCGCGGGCCCCTCCATCACCCCCTCCACGCCCAGCCGCCAAGGACCGGGCGTTTCCGCAGGTCAGACCCGGCGGACAGGGGGGCGTCGCAGGTCCGACAACCCTCACGTATCTAGGAAGCCCAAGCACAGGAGGACTTCGACCGAGCCTCGACGCCGGGAGCTCCTGCAAGCGCTGGGGATCTTCCAGAGGGCTACGCCCGACCAACTGTGGAAGCTGACCTGGCCGGACAACCAGCACGACAAGCTCGTACGGGACAACCTCCTGGATCTGGAGGACCACCACCTAGTGAGGATCGAAACGGTCCGGGAGGACCAGCGGCAGGTGTGGGTGCTGACGAAGCGAGGACACGGCGAGGTGAAGAGGCTGCTGGAGCCGAAGGGCATACGGGTCTCGGCACTGCGCGAGAAGAAGTACGACCCGGTCACCGGGAAACTGCTCGGCACCAGCTACGACGACCACGCCGCGGCGGTCACCTCAACGGCCGCCGAACTCCACCGCGCAGGCATCGGGCACCGGCTCGGCTTCCAGACCGAGATCGGGCACCGGCTCGCAGACGGCTACGTGCTGCGGGCGGACCTGGTGGTGCGGGCGCCGGAGGCCGGGGTGCCGGTGCTGCTGCTGGAGATCGACCGCCGCTCGGAGGACGCGCACGACCTGGTGGTCAAGCTGCGCCGGTACTGGGAGTGGGGCCGGCTGCTGCCGAAGGACGCGGCCAAGCACAATGTGGACCTGGTCCGCTCCCGGCCGGACGCGATCGAGCACGTCGACCACGAGCAGCGGCTGTGGCGCAGGGTCTACCCGCCGACCGGCCGGGAGGGCCTGGTCCCGGTGGCGTTCGTGTTCGCGGACACCACCGCGGCGAAGGTCGACAACACGGTCGCCGTGCTGGAGGAGGCCGGCCGCCGCTACTGGGCGCCGCGCCGGTACGACACCCTCTACCCGAAGGCGGTCACCGCGCGGGACTACCGCCAGGCGGTGCCCATCGTCGTCACCACCCTGGAGCAGCTCCAGGAGCACGGCGCCGGCGCGGCGGTGTGGCGGCGGCTGGGACGCAAGGAGGAGCAGACGCTGACGGCCGCGCTCGACAACCCCGACGGCCACGGCCTCTACCGCGCTCAGGAGGACCGCGCCGGCGCGGCGGACCAGCAGCGCCGCGCCGCACAGCGGGAGGCGGAGCGCCCGGTGTGCACGCGGTGTGGGCGGAAGTTCACCGACGAACGCTGGGAGGAGATCACCGTGCACCGCACCGCCGTACGGGCCGGAGACAAGTCCGTGTGCGGCCCGTGCCGCGCCGACGACATCGCCCGCGAGGAAGCCGTCGCAGAAGCGGCACGCCTCCGAGCCGGCGCGCCGCCGGAGCCGGAGGACAGCCCCGAGCCGGACCGGGGCCGCGGCTGGTTCCGCCGGCGCACCTGACCCGGGCAAGCCCAAGGGGGGCCTGGGCAAGCCCTCCGCGTGGGCGGGCTTGCCCAGGACAGACGGCTTGGTCAGCGGTCTGCTTCCGGGGCGGCCGCTTCGTCCGGCCCGGTTTCCGGATCCGAGTCGTCATCGACGCCGGAAACCGCTGCGTCATCGTCATCGTGTTCGGCAGGACTCTGAAGTCCCGCCGTCAACGCGGCTGCGGCGATCTGGTTGATCGTTGCCTGCGGGAAGAGGTGGCTGTAGTCGATCTTTGGTACGAGGTGGCTGAAATCCAGCTGAGGGAACAGCCCGCTGGGGTCGGGCTTGGGCAGCCCGGCGACGAGGCGATCAGCGGCCGCCTGGTTCAGGGTGGTGGCGATGTCGAGCGTGGGCATCGAAGCTCTGATCTGCTCGATGACGCCCTGCCCGAGAAGTTGCTGCTCACCCACGAGTTCATTCTGCTGTTCAGAACAGTCTCATCAGGCCTGTGGTTGCCCGTTCGGTAGGGGCCTCGCTGAATTAAGTGCCCGCAGCTACCACAGAGTTCCAGGTGGAACTTTCGTCAATTCGCACTCGCCTGCCGTCGGGTACGACTACCCTGCGTCGTGAGCAGAGTGCGTGATCAGGAACGGGCGGGGCACGCCGCGACAGGTTGGTGTGCTGGCAGCAGATCTGTAGGGGGTTCTGAGACAGCTGGTTGGAAACCAGCTCTGTCTCTCAATGGCCTCGTTGTCCTCGGAATGTCACGTGCGGTCTCCACGTCCCGCGCGCACGGCGGCGGGGCACCTGACGAGCGAGGTCTCATCAGTGAGTCCCACATCTGTACAGCTGACAGACGAGAACGGCGATCTCGTCCAGATCGATCGCGTCCCCGGCCCGCTCCCGGTTGCGGAGGCCAAGGAACTCGGCCAGCTCCGCCGGGCCATGCGCAACAATCCGCGGATCAACCTCTCGGACGAGGCGATCGAGGTCGCGGTCGGCGGTTTCCTCGACATTCCGCGTCTGACCATCTTGGCCACACACAAGGACAACGTCGACGGCCTTAACTCCTTCTATGCGGGAGCCACGCAGCTCCTGGTACTTGAGGGGCTGTTCGACGCAGAGAGCTTCTCCACAGTCCTCGGTAACCCGCGGCTGTCCGGTCAGGTCAAGGCCCCGCTGACGCCGGCTCCAACCGGTGTCCGGAATGGATTTGGTGAGCTGCTGGCACAGCTCAAGATCGAGTACGACAGCCCCGCCCATGCACGCAAAGTCGTTGAGGACGTGGCACGCGAGACGCTGCGCCAGGAGGGGGCCGACTACAGCGACTCCGTCCTCAGCAACGGTGTGATGACCCCGGTCGAGGCGGTACTCACTGAGACCCACTACGCCGACAACAGCCCGCCGACACTGACCGCCGCGCTTATCGACGGCACCTCGCGCTACGTCAGCGCCGCTGCAGCGCGCCACTACAACCCGGAGGCGACGACCCCCATAGAGCAAACCCGTACCATCGTCAGTACCTTCGGCAACAGCTTCGCCGCGTCCCGAACCGCGCGCCGCCGCGCATACAACCGCGATGCCGAGCGCCACAACGCCGCTTTGGCGCGCGACGGACTGACCATGGCCACCCTGCGCCAGCTCCAGACCCGCGCCGTACCGGCGCGCCTGATCGTGGGCGCCGTCCTCAGCGAGGACGACGCCCACGACGTGCTTGCAGCTGCCGTCGCCACGGCACAGAGTTCCCGGCATATCAGCATCAACCGCTGGAGCGACGCAGCCCAGGACGCCATGACTGCCCGCCGGATGGTCAACCATCTCCTGCACCGGCAGATGGTCAGCCCAGCGTTCGCTGCACTGGTCGCCGACGAGGAACTGACGGCGGAGCAGATCACCTCCATGGTGCCCGGTTGGGACAGCGGCCCGATGTGCGGCCCCGACGGCCGCATCCACCCGCTGTGGCGGGCCGTGCTGATCGTCCACACCCTGACGCGGTACAAGATCTTCGACGAAGCCAAGCGCTTTATCCGCAGCGACCGGGGCTTCGGGCAGGTCCGCGACGACCGTTACGCCGGGTTCCTCGGTGTGCTCATCGACATGCCCTGGCGGGCTGCCAAGCCGGCCACCACTGACGTGGCCCGCCGCGCCTGGCGTAATGGGGGCGCCCTGTACCCGGGTGTCTTCGGCGAGTGGGAACCCGTACCGGCCAGCGCCGAGCAGCTGCGCAAGCTCGCCGACGACGGCGACACTAACGCGCGGCACACCCTCACTGTGCTCGCTGGCACCGCCTTGATGGCAGACGCCGTGCTGACGCGCGACACCGGGAGCAAGGTCGATGATGGCCGTGTGCCGTACCGGGCAACCCCGCCCGTTGTCCTCGCCCCGTGGACATCAACCGCCCGGGGCCGCTGGCAGGCCAAGACCGTGGTGGAGACCTTCGACCCCAACAAGGCTGGCGGCACCGGCGAAGGCAAATCCATTCAGGCCCACTACACCTACGCCCACGTCGATGAGGTCGGCGAGCCGATCCCGGACGGCGCCACTCACGAGATCCTTCTTGAGAAGCACCTGTTCACGCAGGCCAACTCCGAACGTGCTGCTGACGAGCAAAAAAAGCGCCGCCAGGAACAGATGAATCGGGAGTCAGAGCAGAAGATCACGCGGGAGGAACGGAACGAGCGGAGCCGCATCAACCTCCTGCACACCCTCGGCGAGGCCCGTGCTGTTGTCGACCGCCTTACGGCAGAAGCCACAGACTTTCCCTCCCCGCTGACGGAGCATCCGATGGGCGGCCTGGCAGACTGGAAGCAAGTCCGCGGAAGCCTGCGCGACCTTGAAGACGCGCTGCTCGACGTGCGTCCGCCGGTCCAGACCGAGCCGACACGGCTTCGCGATGCAGACAGGCGGGAGGTGTGAGATGCCTCCGCACACGCTCACCTCAGATTAATTGATCGTCCAGCGCTGGCGGCTTGTCCTCGCAGCCACCCCGATTCAGAAGGCCCTCGTAGACCCGGGTGCCACAGCGGACCCAGTCGTCGCCTGGCCGGTCGGTCCTGCGGACCCCACAGCAGGGCTGCCACTCGGCCCCGCCCTGTACCTCATGCTCGACGCGGCCTACCGGCCCCGATATTGCGGCCGTACGACCCAGTCGCTGACGGCCCGTCTGCGGGGACACCGCCGGACGCGCCCGACCGAAGCTGCCCTTTGGCGATGGGCCCTGGCTGTCGCCGTTCGTCATGAGGCGCAGCCCCTCGCGCGAGCGGAGGAGTGGATGCGAGCATCCTTGACACCACCCGGTAACAAGATCCGCGCTGCGGGATGGGCCCATCCCCGGCAGTAGCATGGTGCATCTGAAGCGACCTGGGAGCCGGAGGGATTCATCGGAACGATGAATCCCTCCGGCTCTGGAACGGGCTGACAATCTCTGCAGAAGGCTCGCTCAGCACGTCTCATGAGACGTGCTGAGCGCGAAGAAGATGAGCAGGTCCGCGCGTACGGGCTCACGACAGAGGGCAAGCAACCCGAGGTGGCCGGCCTTCGCCCGACGCTACGGCCTCGACATCGAGCACCCGGTCCAGTTGGAGGTCGAAGCGCTGGGGCGGACGAACTCCAGCGCCTGGTCCTCGCCGCCGTCGACCCGTACATCGACCGCGACGTCCTCGCCCGGCAGATCGCTCGAGGAACAGCAGCGCCGCGCCCTGGAGGACTTCGCCGGCAGGTGGGGCGCGGAGGCCGATGAGTAGTCCTGGGCGGGTGGCCTGCGCGGGTGGGGCGAGGAGCAGCGGGACGGCCTGGCGGGCCAGTGGCTCCTGATGGTGCAGCGGACGAGGCGTAGGGCATCACGCAGAAGGTGCCGAGGGTGACGGCGATGATCAGGGTGAGGAACAGCCAGTAGGAGAAGCCGTGGCCGTCGGAGGAGGCGAGGAGGTATCCGTATGTGAGGCTGGTGGGGATGCCGGTGAGCGCGATACCTGCCGCCCAGCCCACCACGGTGAGCCCGAAGCCGAGACGGATGTACGCCCAGAACAGGGCGGGCCCGGCCACGGCCGCGATGGCCAGGAACACTGGGAAGTCAATGTCCCGGCCGCCGATGTACTCCGTGAGTTGAGGAACCGAGATGAAGCTCATAAAGCCCATGTAGGCGACGGCGATGACAACGAGGAGGATGGTGAGCACGCGGGCAGTGCGGGTGGTGGGAGGGGTGTTCGCGGCGTCGCTCATGAGGCAGTGGGCTCCTTCTCCTACGGCGGGCAGGGCAGTCGGCCCCGCTCCGGTATAGCCGACGGGGACCACAGGGGTGCGTGCTTCCGGCAAGGTTCCCCGGGGCCGGTGAGGAACAAGCCACTCGTAGCGGTGACGCGGCACCAGCGACTGCAACGCACCCGCTCGGACGTACACCACCGGCTCTGCAACGCGTGAGCACGTTGCACCTCTGACCTGGGAGAACACCGGGCAAAGGCCGGTCTGGGGGCCCGCGTTGCAGCTTCGTGCTGCACCCCCGTCCGGTGCCGAGAGGCAAGACGAAGGCCCCGGGGGTCACGACGCCCCGGGCAACCTGTCGCGCCCAGTCCATGCCCAGCTTCACCACCACCGGCTCCGCCTTGCCCTCGACCGCGACTGCTGGAAACCCCGGCGGAAGTTGCCGCCCATGAGCAAGCCGGGCGCGATGTCGGCGCTACGCCTTGCCCGCGGCCTTGAAGGGGAAGCCGAAGAGGCCGCCCTCTTCATCGTCGGTAAGGCGGGGGCTACGGATGTGGGGTTCGGGGTTGAACCCGCGCTGAGCGGCAGTGCCGAGAGTGTCGGTGTTGAGGGTGACGATGTACTGCATGTGCTCTTCCTCCGTCACTTCGGCTGCGAGCGCGAGGGCTCGTGCGACCTGCCGTTCGTCGACGCCGTCGTAGAGGTGGCTGTCGTGGATGAGGAAGTCGGGGCCGCGCTCGTGGCGGTGTGCGAGGACGGCCAGGGTGAGGTCGAAGCAGAAGATGACCATGTTATTGATGCCACGGCTGTCGTCGGCGTCGATCCGGGGCGTGATGCTGAGGCTGGTCCGGCCGGCCTCGATGGCGAGGTAGGCTTCGCGGCCCTCGCCGTACAGGCGCTGGGCGTACCGCGAGAACAGCAGGATCGCTTCGTCTGTCTGCTGGCGGCGCTCTCGGAGGTCGAGGTCGACGGCCTGTTGCAGTTCAACGCTCTTGGCGGTGATCTGGCGGGCGCTGGCTTCGAGGGCCTGCGCGGCGTCGAAGCGGTGGCGAAGAGCACCGAGAGCGGCCTCCTCCCGGCCCAGAGCTGTCTGCAGGGCGGTCAGCGCTTCCAGCGCTCCACCGTCCGCCAACTCGCGCAGGAGGCGGGCCTGGTCCTCGCCCAGGTCGGCACGTTCCTGACGCCGGGCGGCCAAGCGGTCGGTGAGTTCCTGGATCTCTTCCTCCAGGAACCTGCGCCGGTTGCGTACGACGGAGTGGTGGAATGCCTTGACGTCGTCGAAGCGACGCCGGACCTGGTCGTTGAGGATGACCCCGAGTTCGCGGTAGGCCGGCTCGAGGTAGGACACCTCGACGTCGGTGGTCTCGGTGACCGCGCCCCGTAGTTCTTCGAGGTTGTGCTGGTCGATCACGTCGTCCTGGGCGAGCTGCTTGATCCGGCGGCTTACCTGGTCTGCGCGCTCCTTGAGCCGCTCGTACTCAGGGACGACCTGGAAGGCGGCAACCTGCGTCCGAAGCCGCTCTACCTGTGCCTCGGCGAGAGTGATCTGGCCCCTCAGATCGGCCGTGGAACCGACGATCCGACCCCAGACCGGATCGTTGACGGCCTTCCTCAGTTGATCTCTGGTCGCCTTGCGGGCATTGAGCTCGCGGTATCCGTTGACCAGTTGCCAGTCCAGCCCCAGGAGGTAGGACAGGTTCGAAGATGCCTCGGCGGCCGCCTGTCGGGAGAACGTCCGGGTCGGCTCGTTGAAGCCGTGCGCGGAGACCCGGCGGATGAGGAACGACAGGAGTGTGCGGCCACTCACTCCGGGATGGTCGCCATCCAGTCCGAAGAGGTCCCGCTCGATGACGCGATTCCACTGTTCCACGGACAGTTCGACGTCCTGGCTATGGGCGAAGAGAATGTCGTCCGGAATGCCGGATACGTCCCGGCTCAGCGACACGACCTTGGGATTGTCCCCGCGCCGCCGTACCTCAAGCGGATCGTCCTGCCACGGCCAGTCCATAGCGAGGCCGAAGGTGATGTGGCGCAGCGCCTTGTTTGTGGCCAGCGACCCGGAGGATTTGGCCCCCAGAAGGAAGTGGATGAGTTCGATCACGCTGGACTTGCCGGCGCTGTTACGGCTGTCGGTCTCAGCCGACGACGAGGTGGTGTCCGCGACCAGCAGGTTCAGTCCCGGCGAGAACTCCACCGTTTTGAACCGCGCGTCATCAGCGCTCAGACGGCGCAGCATCCGTACTCCTTGCGACGAGAACGTCCTGGACCAACTCCACCGCACCCATGGCGAAGAGAATGTCCAGGGCCAGAACGAACCACTCGAACGATACCGGCGAGGTATGGGCCTGATCAGCGCGCCAGTTCTTCAGCCTCGCCCACGTCTGGCTGACGGTCCGCGGTTCATCGAGTTGGAGAAGAACCTGCGCGCCGACAGCGAGCAGGCAGCGGTCAGGAGCGATCCCCTTCGTCGGAGTGATCATGCGGTCAACCCGATGCCCGGTTGCCAGTCGGCGGGCGGCGTCTCGAAGATGTCGCATCGTTCGAAAAAGTGCGCCAGGACGACAAGGGCGGCGCGCAGCACCTTCGGTCGCGGCTGGGCGTTCCCCAGGAAGTACATCTTGAGCTGCCAAAGGACGTCGTCGGCCTCGCTGTAGTCGCGACGCACCTGCTGGTAGTACAGGCGGAAGCCCTCCGCGACCTCGTCGTGTTCCAGCTCGCTTCGGGTGCCGGCGTAGAACGCGTCCACCAGGTAGCTCTGACGCATGCCCCGGAGGAGGTCCTCCCGATCGGCTCCTTCGATCCGGTTGAAGTCCAGCTTCTCCACCGGTACGTCGGGCAGGGACATCAGAGGGTTGGATTCGGCGCGGATCTCCTGCAGCTGCTTCAGCAAAGGCGCCAGGTCCTCCATTCCGATGCCGAAAGTGGTGTCCTTGATGGGGATCTCGCAGCGGAGGACATCCTCGGCCGCCATCTGATCAAGCTGCATGCACTCGTGCCACAGCCGTCGGGTGCCCATCTGCTCGAATCGCAGCGAGGGCATGCTGTCCCGCGCGCTTGCCAGCAGAGATGTGACTTCCGGATGCACACCCCGTCTGTCGTTGTGCACGAAGACAAAGGTGTCGAACTCGCCGTTCCGCTTGGTGATCGCCCCTGAGAGATCCCCGTCGAACTTCTTGCGGATCTTGTCCGGTTTCACGGTCTGCGGTGCGTAGCAGGCGTATAGCTTTCGCGAATGCAGGCTGAGACCATCGGCTGACCTGTCACCCAGGCTGCCAGCCGTGCGCACGTCGAGGAAGTCTGGATAGCGCAAACACATCAGCCGATGGAAGAAGTCCTCGAACTCGTTCTCGTAAAGCTCCGCTATCAACTCGAGGAACTTGACGTGGGCATACATCCGCTGCTCAAACCGCATGAACCCCCCTTGCACACAGAGCTGCCAGCGTAGCTGTGCGTAATTAGACCCAACACCCTTTGATCAGATCCTATGGTTGCTCACGCCCAGTCCACGCCCGGCTGTGCGAGGCGGCGTGCTGGTCGGCGGTGAGCTTGTCGCGCCGATCTTCGTGTTGGAGATCCTTACGCCCAGCTTCACCACCACCGGCTCCGCCGCGCCGTCGATCGCGATCTCCTCACCGTGCGCGCGGGGCGCCGGCCGGTCCGCGCCCTCCCACTCCACCCACTGCGTGAGGGTCGCCAAACCCGGTTGGAACGCCTGCTGCGCCTTGCCCGGACTTCTTCCGCTCCACGAGCGGTTGTCGGGGCTGGAGGCGGCGTCTGGTCGGGCTCTAGGCCCAGGGCGCTGAGCCGCTTCTGCTGCCCGGGCCGTGCCCAGATGCTCGGCTGCTTCTGCTTCTGCTTCTGCTTCTGCTGATGCGCGTGCTTCTCATATAGCAGCGCAGCCGAGGCCAGCCGCGCTCCGCGCATCGCGCGGAGCGACTCGGTGACGGCGTCCACCACGCGCTTGTCGCCGGCCAGGCGCGGGTAGTCGTTGCAGTCGACCACGGTGGAGCCCGGACACGGGAGACGCCGGCCGCGCAGGATGTGCCTGCCTCCCCACCGGCCCCGGATCCGGTCGGCGTGTAAAGCCTCCACCCGTTGCTGGACGAAGGTGGGCGGCAGCGGCCGGCGGTCGACCGCGATCTCCTCAGCGTGACCACGCCGTACGGGCCGGTGGTTGCCTTCCCCCTCCGCCCACGGCCCGCTACAACGCCTGGCGCATGCGGAGTGCTACTGAGGAGGAGTGGCTGGCGGTTCACCGTTGTTGCTCCGTGCTTCCCTCTGCTGACGCATCAGGTTTCTCATGTGCTCGTGTTCGGTCCGAATGGCAGGGGCATTGGCCAGCTTGTAGTTATCTGACAGAGCCTTCACCACTTCCTGGATCTTGCCGAGCTTGTCTTCGATCTGTTTCGTCGGCCGGTCCTTCATCAGTGACTCCGCCCAAGTCCCGAAGTCGACCACGTACTCGAGAGACTCCACGCTTCCGTTGGGCCCTTCGGATTCGACGGTGAAGGTGTATGCGGTGGGCAGGTCACTGTTCTCGAACCGGTCCTGCTTGTCCAGGAGGAACTCGAGCCGGCGCCCGGGCGGCAGCATGGGAATGGTGCGGGACAAGGCGCGTTGCAGCATCTCCGTCAGGTCGTCCCCCCCACCCGGAGATCAGGGGCGGATCGCAGGAGATACGCACATCACGGGCCACGGTCGGGCCGATGTTCTCGATGACGACCACGAGGATCCCCGAGGTGGGGTCTGAGGGCTGGATGTCGACGACCACGTACGGCTCGTTCTGCTCCCGATGGATGCGTTCTGCCAGCGCCAGCTGCTCGCGGTGCAGACGTTCTGCCTGCTGGAGTTGCTCATGGGCCACACGTACCTGCTCATCGGCTGCACGGGCTTGCTTGTCGGAGTGGCTTGCCGAGGCTGATGCGGTCCTTGCCTGCCAGATAGCGATGGCAGCGGCGCCCACCGACACGGTGCCCGTGCTGAGTGCGATCCAGTCTCCTACGTCCATGAGGCGAAGCTAGCGGGAGGGGTCGACATGCACCGGGAAGGCTTCCTTGATCACCGTCGCTTGCATCGGACACTGGGCCTGGGGCCGCGGCGCGTAGTTGATCTCCATCCGCCGCTCCAGCCGCACTGCAGCCCCTATGGGGAAGCCTCCGTCCGGACACGGGTTGTCGCGTGCGGCAGCTAGATAGGTGTGGCTACACGGCGGACCAGCAGTTGGCGAAGCCGCACTGGAGGTCCGTCCAACGGCGCAGCTCGGCAGGGTTGGGGCTGGGGTAGCCGAGGTGCCCCACGCCCTCGACCCAGCGGTTCCATGGACCATCGGGCTGGGTGAAGCGGTCGGCGTAGTGGGTGGCGAGCCGGGCGTCGAGGTGGAGGAGGGCGCCGAGGGCGGCGGCCTGGTCGTAGTGGAGGTCGGTGCGGGCCAGGTAGTGGTCGAGGTAGGCGGTGAGGATCTCGCTGTCCGCGCGGGTGGCGAAGCGGGCCAGGGCGAAGCAGTAGCCGGCGCCCGAGTAGCAGACCTCGCTGGCCAGTAGCAGGCCCGCGATGCGTTCGCGGAACGATTCGCGGCGGCCGACGCCGATCAGCCAGGCGCCGGTGAGGCGCGAGCGCCATTCGTAGGCAAGGAGGGCTTCCAGCTCCTCGTCGGTGATGGAAGCCGCGTCGTCAATCAAATGGCGGGCAAAGCGCTCGGCGTGCGGCCACCCCGGTCGCAGGGCGCGTGCACCGTTCAGCTCTAGGTAGCGCGGGGCGTCCGAGTCCATCCTCATCACATAACGCTCGATGACGTAGCCGTGGCTGGTCTTGTCGGGGTGCTGGGACCGCATCGGTCACCTGTCTGGGTACAGGTCAGGCTGTGGCGGGCAGGGCGATGGGCAGGGCCCAGCCGTCGTAGTAGGTGCGGAACCGCGTCGTCGTGCCACCATCCTGACCCACGACCTTGACCCGAAAGATAGGGGTACCCCCGGGCAGACGCACGTCCTTCGGGCGTGCGAGGCTGAGTGGCCGGGGCCCGGTGGACATGGTGCGCGCGCCCGCGCGGGTCATGATCGTGACGGAGCGCCAGGCCCCGGCACACCTACCCGCGCCTTGGAGGAGGTGGGCACGAAGTGGCCGTGCACATGGGGCTGTGCGTCGGGGTCCCTGCGCATTGGCCGGCGCGCGTACCGTTTCATGCACACCGGTTCTCGGGCGCCCGCTCGAGACACTCGAATGGCGGTCCTGGAAGGAGCGAGGGTCGGCCGCGACTGCTCGTGGTCCCCCCTCAGGGGCGGGGCCGGGTTACACCTTCGGGAGGAAGCCGGGGTCGATGCCGAGCGCGGCGGTCGCCTCGCGCACCGCGCGGATGAAGCGGTGGATCTCCGCTACCAGGTCCTCCCAGGACACCGGGGCACTCCAGAGATCGGGTTCGAGGACGGAGCCCACCCGCCAGCCCCCGTCACAGCCGACGATGCGGACGACACCGCGCTCTGACCAGTCCATCGAGTCGAGCTCGAAGTCGCAGCGATACTCCCTGGGGCTCTGGAGCCACGTGGCCAGCTCGAAGGCCAGTTCGGCGACCTGGAAATGTACGTCCTCCCACAGCGTCTGGCCGTCTTCCTCGATGGCGAAGTCCGCCTCGATGTCCAAAAGCAGCGCGATGAGCGGGGCGTTGCCCGGTGTGTACCCGCGCTTGGGCAGGTCTGGTGCGCCGATGTTGCCAAAGACGAACCTCATAGCGGTGGCGCTCTCCCGTTGATGGGGGCCTGCTTGTGGTGAGGCCGTTCAGGAAGAGATGACCGTATCAGGACCTTCAAGGCCCTTCACCTGGGGATTCGTGCCCCGCAGCCCCTCATCTGAGGAGTGCAGTGGATGCATAGGCGGGCGAGAGCGGCGCTCCGGGTCTCTGGCCAGCTCAGGCTGGCCGCAGAAACCGCCGTGCCCGAGCCTCGGGCCGTCAGATCAGTGGCGTGCGGGTGCCTGGGCCGACTCACCCGCTGGAGCCTGGGCCCTACATGTCGGGTCCTACCTGGCGGCCCCTTGCCCACTGGTCCTCGAACTCGCGCTGGCTGATCTCCTGACCCGCCAGCGCCGGATCGAAGAGGTCAACGATCGGCGGGTTGAACGGCCAGTCATCAGGGCCACTGCGCAGGGCGGTTCCATTCTCGGCGAGCTCCACCTGGCGCATCCGGCGCCCATCGGGCCCGATTTCCATCAAGTAGACAACCGGCTCGTCGTCCTCGTCGTCCCACCGCCGTCGCAAGTACACAATGTTCCGGCCCGCGAGCGCGCCGAAACCCTCATGACCACGCTGCGCGTCACGCTCGGCACGCAGGCTGGCCAGACCAGGAGGCATCAGAGGAGTGTCGATGTCGACTTTCTCCAGCTCGTTGTCTTCGAACCGTGCCACCACCTCTGGGTCAATGACGACCTCGACCCAGGCGAACGTTTTGAGGACTTCCCGGGCAGACCGCGCATGGACCCACCACCACGAGCCGCCCATGCCGTAGTCGTGCAGGACGAGGAGGCGGTGCTTGTGCGAGCTCTTGGTGCCAGTCATAGGGACTGAGCCTAACGAGGAACGCCGGGGCTGCTTGCCAGGTCAAACCCACCTGGCGAACGGTCGAGATCGTTTGTCAGAGGTCACTCACGGCCCTAATCAAAGGCGCCTGTCCCTTGCCTCGGACAGTGACGTGGGGTCCGTGGACGGCGTCTCACAACAGCCCAGACATCCCCATGCATGGTCCACGGCGCTGAGTCCGCCAGTGTCGCCGTCACGACCATGGTCCGTGCCGGTGCGGGGACCATGTCCACCAGGCCCCGGCACGCCAGGGTTACACAGCTGGACCGGGTGGGGCGGGGGTCGCCATAGGCCTCCACTGACCGCCTTCCGTTACCAGCGCATGTCGAGGGCGTCCAGATCGTTGCGGCGTTGCGCGGGCAGCTTTGCTGCTCGTCGGCGTGTGTTGTCGAGGAACATCCCCAGCTTGACCTCTACATGGCCCCCGCTGCCCGCTGGAAGCCCGGCCATGCTGTCGCCGGACTCCGGTCGCTCCAGTCGCTCCACATGGTTTCTGGGTACGTTCAGGTGTCCTTCGCGTGTGTGGTACTGCCGGGCCGCGGTGAGGTTCAGCGCCCACTTGGCATCCTGCGGCTTCACCGGCTGCGTCGGCGCCTGGAGCGGCTCCAGTCCCAGGATCTCCAGCAGGACCCGCTGCCCGGCCGACAGGCGTTCCCACCCCACGCGTTGTGTGGTGATCCATCGTCCGAGGTCTTCGCCCTGGACGATGACGTCACCCGCAGCCAGCGGCACGGGCCCGCCGTTGTCGGTGTGGGTTTTGGTGAGGTGGAAGCAGCGCTGCCAGTTGGTGTCCCATGTGGGGCACCAGCCGGGGTCGAGGTCGTCCAGGGCGTCCATGCGCGTGGGCGGCATCGCTCCGGCTGCGTTGATGGGCAGTCCGGCTTCCCGGCGCGCGATGTTCACCAGTGCCTTCCTGCCTGCCGCCCGCTGGTTCTTGGCCCACACGCCGATCGGGTAGCCCTCCCACACGGCGGTGGTGGGGGGCAGGAAGTGCCCGTGCGCGGCCGTCCAGGCCCGCGCCACCGCGAGCCCTTCCTCGAACGCGACGTCCTGGTGTGACCACACCATCCCCAGTCCATCGAGCTGCGCTGCGCGCTCCGCGGTGAGGCGTCCGGTGTTGTAGTGCCGGCGTTGGTCGGCCAGCCAGGTCCCGAGGGGGAAGGCGGCGGGTCGCCAGTTTTCGGGGGTGACGTAGTCGTAGGGGACTCGCAGTTCCCTGGTTCCGGCCTCTTTGGTGCTTGTCTCTCTCATGTACTGGGCGGCGGCTTGGATGCCGCGGCGCCAGTACTCACCCTCGGGTTCGATCACCCTCAGTCGCACGAACCTGGCGAGCTCCGTGGGGTCTCTGGGCGTGCTGAACCGCAGCAGCTGTGCCGCTGCCCCGCTCATCGCCCTGCTCCGCACGTCGCCTTCCCCGGCCATGTCAGCGTTGTCGACGTCCTGGTCGTCGCTGTCCCCGTCCTGGCCGTCGTTGCCCTCGCGCTCGCCGGTCCAACTTCCGCTGCGTACGCGGGGGTCGGCGAGGGCTTCGATGGTGTCGGTGTCGTGTGCCCGAAGCGCTTCGAGGATCTTGGCGAGGGTGTTGTAGGCGGTGGAGGTGAGCATGTCGTCGGGTTTTTCGTCCGGTCCGAGGAATACCGGAACGATAAGAGAGGCAATCTTTCCCTCACCCGCCTTCATTCTTAGTGCTCGTCCGACCATTTGCACGATGTCGACCATCGACCCCCGCGCGTCACAAAAAGCGACCGCATCACAATGTGCTGTATCAACACCTTCACCGAGTACTTTCACTGAACTCAGCACCTGCAGTGCGGCGGGAAGAGGCGGTGCTTTCCGTCCCTTCGTGCCTGCTGGTGGTTCGATGATGTCGGAGGCGAAGGTGTCCAGTACCAGCCGCCGGTGTCGGGGGGCGTGTTCGCCGCAGAGCCAGTCGGCCCACACTCGCTCGGCAGGCGGGAAGTGCCGGGGTTCCTGGGCGCGCAGCTGCTGCGCGACGCCGGCGATGCCCTGTGCCATGGCCTCAGCCTCGGCGACCCGGCTGTGGAAGGTCAGGATCTTGCGCAGGTTCTCTGCGGCGGCTGCGGTGAGGAGTCCGGTCTGGAGTGCGGCCAGGCGCGCCCCGCGCACCGCCTCCGAGCCTCGCTCACCCAGCGCGTGGGCCTGGTGGAGCTCGGGGTCGCGGATGTCGATGCAGATGACTTGGTAGGGGGCGACCAGGCCGCGGTTGATGGCTTCGGACAGCTTCAGCTTGTACGCGACCGGCCCGAACACTGCCGAGTCCTCGTCCATGCTCGCGACCAGCCGCGCCGCGCCTTGTGGGTTGCCGGGGGCTTGGGCTTCCCAGATGCGGGCGGTGGCGGTCATGTACAGCCGGCGCACCGCGGGGATCTGCTCCTGGTCGTGGACGGCCGCCCATGGCTTGCCAGCGTCCCCGCTGGTGCGGTGGGCCTCGTCCACGACCATCAGGTCCCACGCGCCCAGCCCGGCTTCGTGGGCGCGTTGGAGGATGCCGAGGCCGACGGAGGCGTAGGTGGCGAACACCGTCACGCTGTCCAGGCCCCTGAGCCATGCCACGAGTTCGTCCGGGTCGGTGGTGCAGGGGATGCCGTCTGACTCTTCGGCCCGCAGTGAGCACACCCCGACCATGGCCCCGGTTCGGCCGCCGGCCCGCCAGGCGGCGGCCATCTGCGTCAGCAGGTCCAGGGTGGGCACGAGGACCAGCACCCGGCGTGCATGGAGGCGTTGGGCGGAGGCGACGGCGATGAGGGTTTTGCCGGATCCGGTCGCGGCGATGACCTGGGTACGCAGGCCTTCGGGAGGAATTCTACCCAAGGGCGTCTGAAGCATTCTCAGAACTGCGTCGACTGCCTCGACTTGATGTGGCCTCAGCTTCATCTCCGGCATTCTGGCCGCTCCATTCTGCCGTGAAATGCTGGTATCTTTGAGAAGGACTGACCGGCACCCAGGGGCGCCAGTGAGACGCAGGTCGTTCCCGTGTGAATCTGAGTGAGGGTGTCACTGGGCTGTGCATGGTGCCGCTGGTGCAGGGACTGTGCGGTTGGCCTGCTCGCATGTGGTTTCGGGGTGTCATTGGGACGCAGCGATCATGGTGTCATCTGAGTGACGTCTGGCCGTCGGTGTGGTGCAGATTCCTGAGCGGGTGGGGGAGTGTACGCCGAGCGCTGATCCTTCGTGCTTTCTTCCTCGAACTTCCGTGTTCCATATAGGGGTTGGCGGACCGTGGTGTGTGGATGAGTAGCCCATGTGTCAGGGGGCCGCTATGGCTCGCACCAATCGACACGTTTCCAGCGATACAGATCATGCGGCCTTGTCCGTGGCGCCTGGGGGGCTGGGGCGTCGTCAGGCCGTGTCGCGTCTGTCGGTGTTGGACGAGCGTGGGGAGCTGACCACCGAGCACGTGCGGCTGGTCGCGTCGTCGGTGGGGGTGTCGCTGCGCACGGTCTGGCGGTGGCTTGAGGCCGTCCGCGATGGGCGTATGGGCCCTGCCCAGCGGGAGCGGTTTCGGATCACGCCCGAGTTGCATGCCCGCCTGGTGGCGTGGTGTGGGAACGCGGCCGCGCTGCACCGGGAACTGGTGACTGAGGCCGAGCGGGCTCGGGCCGAGGGGAAGGAGGTGCCCGCGGTGCCGTCTTTGGCGACGCTGCACCGGGCGATCCGCCTCGACCTGAATCCGGGGCAGCGTGCTGCACTCGTCGGCGGGGAGCGCGCCCGGCGGCGTCATGATGTGCATCTCAAGCGCCCGAGGCTGTGGCGGAATGCCTGCTGGGAGGGCGATCACAAGCATGTCCCGGTCGAGGTGCTTCTGGATGGGGAGTTGGTGTTCCCGTGGGTGACGTGGTTCATCGACTGTGCGACCGAGGCGATCCCGGGTGCGGCGATCACGCCGCATCAGCCCTCCAGGGACGCTGTTCTCGCCGCTTTGCGGATTGCGCTCTCGCGGGACCAGGAGCCCACTGGCCCGTACGGGCCGATCGGCGGTGTGCCGTCGCTGGTGCGGATCGACCGCGGCGCTGATTTCCTCTCCCGCACCGTCACCGACGCTCTGGGTCACTTCGCCGTGCCGGTGCATCCTCTTCCCCCGTACCGACCGGATTTGAAGGGGTCGATCGAGAACCTGAACAAGTGCGCCCAGAAGATGTTCTTCGCCTCCCTGCCGCGCTACACCCACGCCCCCACCGCCGAGCTGCGCCCCGGCCGGAGCAGCGCGCAGGCCGATGGCACGCCGCCGCTTCCGTTCGCCGTGTTCGTCCGTCTGCTGCTGGAGTGGGTCACCTGGTGGAACACCGAGCACTCTTCTCAGGCCCTTTCCGGGCGTACCCCGCTTGAGGCGTGGCGGGCCGATCCGACCCCGATCGAGGATGTGGACCGTGAGCTGCTGTACCGGTACACGCTCGCCGACGACGGCCGCATGCGCACTCTGACCGCGAGCGGGGTGCGGTGGCAGAACCGGTATTACGTGGGGGAGTGGATGCACGGCGACGCGGACGCGGGTACGAAGGTCCGTATCCGCTACATCCCGCACCACGACCACGAGATCGAGGTGTTCGACGTGGCAGGCGGCAAGTATTTGGGCCCGGCGCATCTGGCGGATGCGGCTACGCCGGAGCAGCGGCGTGCCCACCGGCGCCGCAAGGGGGCCGAGAAACGCCGTCTGGTCCGTGCGCTGTCGGCCGCTTCCGAGCACACCCGTACGCGGTATGCGGCGGTCACCGAGGCCCAACACCCTGAGCGACTTGAGGTGTTGACCACGGCCGACGCGGCTGCCGAGACGGCCACGATGCGGCTGAGTGACGCGGCCGAGTGGGCGCTGCCCGATCTGATCCCGCCCGCTGCGCCGCCAGAGCACGTGCGTACCCCGGCCTCGCTGCGCACCCGGTGCCGGCCAGGAGAGCCGGCCGACGGCCCCGGCGCGCCCGATCAGGGAGGTGCCCAGTGACTGGCACCCTGCCCCCGGACGAGGGGGACCACTACCTGTACCGGAACCTGCGCGATGCGCACGTCGTGGCAACCGCCGCGCTGCTTCGGGCGCGGGAGAGCCTGGCCGACACGGTCGAGGCGCGGGCGATGATGTGCGTCTACGGCGCTGCGGGCTGCGGCAAGACGCTGGCGGTCAACTACGGCCTGCGGGAGCTTGAACCCGGCGAGGAGGTACGGCAGATCACGTTCCGTTCCCGCCCCACCGCCCGTGCGGTCCGCTACGAGATCTTCGCCGCGCTCGGCCTCAGGGGCGATGCCCCGGCCCACCCGTCCGAGTTCGACCGGCTCCTCAAGGACGCCCTGGCCACCAAGCCGCGCACGCTGCTGGTGGACGAGGCCCAGTGGCTCAACTCCGAAGCATTCGAGTACTTCCGCTACCTCTACGACGACTACGCCACCCAGCTGGCGATCATCTTCGTCGGCGGACCGGGCTGCTACACGGTGCTGCGCAAAGAACCGATGCTGGCCTCCCGAATCTTCATCTGGCAGCGCTTCAAACCGCTGACCCGCACCGAAGTGCTCGAGGCGATCCCGCTGTTCCACCCGGTGTGGGAGCACGCGAAGAGCGACGATCTCCTGTTCGCCGACGACCACGCCGCGCACGGCAACTTCCGCAACTGGGCCTGGCTGACCGCCCATGTACTGCGCGGCTGCAAGCGTCTGGGGCGCGGGACGGTGGATACCGAGATCCTCCAGTGGACCTTCAGCCACCTGGGCGAGAACGGCGCCCCGGGCGAGGAACGATGAGCCGCACCACCCAGGCCGCTGCCCGCGCCCCTACCCCGTCCCCGACGAGGCGCCGGCGCACCGCTGCTTGCCCCGCACCCCCCGACCGCACCACACCTGCTGTGCCGCGGCATTACCTGTCGCTCGCAGACGCCGAGACCGTCCTGGTGCCCATCCTCGACCATTTGGTCCGGGCCCTTGAGCAGACCACTGCCCAGCAGGCGTTCATGTGCCTGTCCGGGGATGCCGGGGTCGGCAAGACCTTCGCCGTTGACACCGTGCTCGCCTCCGGTAACCTGTCCGCCCGCCCCCTGCGGCTTGCCCGTCTTG
>NZ_JBJHPC010000221.1:0-10871 GCF_045257485.1 Streptomyces sp. YS-3
GGCGGGGGCAACGAGGTGGGCCTGGTCGAGGTGGTCGCGGCCGACGTGTTGGCGCGGTGATCCACGCCCCGTATGGTGCCCGCTTCCGTCCGGGACGTGCTCGATGCGGGCTCGTCGGGCGATGCCGCCCTCGCGTGTGGCTCCGGGTTTCGGTTCTGACTTACTTTCCGGATGTCGTTGGTGATCTTGTCGCGACCTGTTGGCGCGGAGGTGTTGCATCCCGTGGGACTGCCGGATTTGCAGCTGACGGACGTGCTCTGCGCCGCCCCCGGCCAACAGCCCGGCTCAACCCCGTCACGCGACCAGCGGCCATTTCGCACGCACCGTGGTTCCACCTGAAGATCACCATCAGCATCAATTCCGTGAATGAGCGCTTTGAGCCTGGCCGCTGATCGGGTGACGGGGTGTGTGAGGTCGGGGTGCGCAACGGACAGAGCTCCCGTGCCGTTGAGCCAAACCGACCGAAAACGGCGCAGGTCAGCACCCGTCGGCGGATGGACAAGGGGACTTGTCCGCGGACAAGCCGTCTTGGACGTGGGTCCAGACCCATACAAGATGGTGGCGACTGCCGCCTCACGCCGTCGACGGTTCGTACAAGGGCAGGAAGTGGACGACCGCTCGCTCATACGGATGGGCCTCGCGGGTAGCCCGGGACGGCAGCGGTCTGATCCGTGTCGCGGACCGACTCGCTTCGGTACTCCTCGCTGTGCTGTACGGCGCCCGCCTCGCCGTCGTACGGCTGCGAGCCGGGAAAGGGCTGCCAGTTGCCCGTCACCTTCCAGATGCTGGAACACCGGGCATACTCGCCTACCCGTCCTGCCCTTGCCGAGTGGAGAGCATCGATCACTGCTTCGGCATGGCTCCCGGGGACGAACATTCGATCTCCAACCGCGGTATGCCTGGACCTCAACGACTGGGTGACCAGCACGTCCGACAGGCTCTAGGGCACGAGGACGATCTTGCCCTGCACTCGGCCGGTTTCGCTGAGCTCGTGGGCCTTCGCGGCCTCGGTGAGAGGGAAGGCCTTGGCGATCGTGGGGTGCACACCGTGGGTGTCGACGAGTTCGGCGAAGGCGGTCAGCACGGCGGGGGTCGGTTCCAGGAAGAACTCCACGAACCGCACGCCGAGTTCGGCGGCGCGGGCTGTCACCTCGGTGCGGTCCACGCCGACGCCGACGACGTCGACCAGGATGCCGCCCGGCTTGAGGGTGGCCAGCGAGCGTGGGCCGTAGTCGTTGCTGACGGTGTCCAGCACCGCGTCGATGTCGCGCAGGGCCGAGAAGTCCTCCACCGTGTAGTCGATCAGCTCGTCGGCGCCGAGTCCGCGCAGGTAGTCGTGCTTGGCGGAGCGAGCCGTGCCGATGACGTATGCGCCCCGGGCCTTGGCGATTTGCACACCGAGGTGGCCGACTCCGCCGGCAGCGCCGTGGATCAGCACGCGGTGGCCGGGCTGTACGTCGGAGAGAGCCACCAGAGCCTGGTAGGCGGTGAAGCCGGAGATCGGCAGGGCGGCGGCGCCGACGTGGTCGAGGGTGCGCGGCTTGGGCGAGATCCGGTCCTCGGTGACCACCACGTGGTCGGCGTGGCTGCCGTGTGGCGGGATGGTCCAGCCGTAGACGTCCTCGCCCACCGCGAAGCGGACCGCGCCTTCGCCGACGGCCTCCACGGTGCCGCTGAACTCGTGCCCGAGCACGAACGGCGGCGGGCCGAAGAAGTCCACCTTGCCGATGCGGACCTTCCAGTCTGCGGGGTTCATGCCGGTGGCCCGTACCCGGACCAGGACTTCTCCGGGGCCCGGCGAAGGGAGGGGTATCTCGGCGAGTTCCAGTACGTCGGAGCCGCCGATGGCCTGCTGTGTGATCACCCGTGTCGTTGTCATGGAGATCATTTTGAGTCAGGTGATCATGGAAGGGTAGCTGTTTCGCTCCCAGCTTCCGGGCCCGTTCTCGCAGGCGAGTTGCGCCGCTCGGACAGCTGGCCTGCCGTACCGCTCCGGGCTTCGCGTCCGAGGCGAGATTCTCGCGCTCGATGCGATCTACGGAGCGTGATGAATTTGGCAGGTAAGGACGGGGCGACGCCTGGGTCGTGCGGCTGCACTTGGCCGGCGGAGTGCAGCCGCTGCGGCCGGAGGAGCAGGTCTTCGAGGCGACGTTGGACGGCTGGCGCAATCAGGAGCCGGCGCGGAATATCGCGCTGTCGACCATCTGGCCTGAACGCGCCTGCCCGCTGTGGTGCAAGGCTTCGCCCCGGCACCCGGCCGAAGCCGGAGACCGGGGCGAAGAGGGCCGGATTCAGCCCGAGGTGCTGCGTCGGCGGTGGAGGATGAAGGCGCCCCCCGCGAGCGCGAGTGCCGCGCTCGAACCGGCGAGGAGCGCTGGTGTCGAAGGTGAGGCGTCCTGCGTTTTCTTCGCGGTGCCGTAGCCGCTGGACATGCCCTTGTTGTCGTACTCCGATCCGGGCAGTTTGTCGGCGTAACGGGACTTGACCAACTTCTGGTAGTCGCTCAGCGAGACCGACGACTGCCCGCCCAGGCCTTGCCGTGCCTGGTCGTTGAGCGGCTCGACCGTGGTGAGCTTCAGCTGGTACCAGCCGCGGATCTGGGGCTCGGTGAACACCAGGGTCCCCAGCGTGGCCTTACCGGCGTACGTCGCGTCGCTGTCTCCCTCGCGCACGGCCGCCAGGTGCCAGCCGCCGCCCTGGGTGGGGGCGAGCATGACGGTGACGTTCCGCCCGTTGACCGAGGCGCTCAGCGTGGAGACCAGAGAACTCAGCTTGATGGCCTCGGTGGCGATCGGCTGGGACGTCCCCGCGACGAAGCCGGGGGTGATCTCGTTCAGGGCCAAGGGGTCCTTGACGGTGAACGCCGGCATCCCCTCGCACGGGTCGGCCTTGTCGGGGATCGGCTGCGACGTCCCGACCCCGTCACCCTGGGGCACCGGAACGCTGAGGAAACGGCAGACGGCGTTGCGGACATTGGCCGACTTCACCAGGTCGAGGGCGGCCTGGTAGTCCGGAATGTCCGCCGGGAGCGGGTCCTTGGCCCCGGCCGTGTGGACGGGGCCGACGATGGACAGCAGTACGGACGCGCTCAGCACCAGGAGGGTGGTCAGGCGGGAGGCCGCCCGGCCGCTGGACGTTCTTGATTCGCGCATGTCGCCTGCCTTAGCGGGAGATGCCGATGCGGGAGTGGGTCCACTTGGACGAGCTGTTGCTCACGTAGTCGTTGTAGTTCCACCACGTGTACGTGGCGGTGTCCGGCCATGGGTCGGCCACCGCGATCGTGTTGTTCGACGTGTCGAAGCCGTAGACCACGTTCATGTGGCCACCGCCGGAGGTCCATCCGATGCGCGCGCCGACGGGACGGGCCGCCTTGACGTCGGTGTAGACCTGGTTGAACGTGGCCGCGCTGTTCAGGCCCGAGCCGGTATGGGACATGCCGAGGCTGCCCCAGCCTCTGGCCATGTCATCAAGTGTGGCGGGCTGGTTGTTGCACCCGTAGGCGGGCTGGGCCCGGGTGCAGAAGTCCGTCTGTGTGCTGCCTAAGCCCTGGAACTTGGCGATCGTGAGCCCGGAGGCGACCCAGCACCACTGGGTCTTCTCCTGCTTGTACATGCCGATGGTGTCCTGCCCCGCCTCAGCGTGGGCCGGGCCTCCGGCGGCTGCGAGCAACCCCGAAGCCGTCAGCGCGATGGCCGACGCCGTGGTCGCGAACGTCAATCTGCCCATCTTCCTGCCTTCCCGCGTAAATGCGATGAGTGCCGGGTGATCTGGCAGGAATATGACAGCGTGAAATGAAGAGCACATATAGAGGGGATGCAGGAACTATACCCATATGGGCGAATCGTCATATAAGCGAGATGTTGCTTCCGGGTCGCAGCCGACCCCGTCCGGAAGCCCGTGGGACACCGATCGGGGCGCTAGCGGCGCTACTTGAGCCGAAGAGGAACGCTGGGCGGTCCGCATCCGGAGTGTGTGACGGACCCGAGCCGGCCAACTACTGCTGCTCGCCGCGGCCGTCGCGGCGCGGTGTGCGGTGGTGCCGGTGCGTTGTATCCACTGCCGGCCAGCAGCAGGGGGGAGTGAGGGTGCTGGCGTTACGGCGCTGGAGGGTGAGGAGGGCGGCGACCGGGACGCTGCGCGGCCGGCTGTGGGCGTGGCGGATGCGGTCGGCCTGGCGCAACAGGAGACCGCAGACGAGCAGGGCTAAGGGCCAAGGCCCTGAGGACTTCCTAACGGGCTGTGCGGAAGGAGATGCTGCAGGCATCGTCTTTGGGTGAGAGGTGGGGGCTGTGGAAGGTTCTGAGGGCTTAGCGTTAGCCGCTGTGCAGGCGATGACGGCAGTCGCGAATGGGGCGGGCACAGCTGTCGGGCAGGCTGTGGGTGAGCTGGTGCGTGACCGGCTCGCAGGCCCACCGGCCGGTCGCGCTGCGGTGGACGGGCTCGGCCAGAGCCCGGAGGGGTTGGCTGCGGCAGACGTGGTCCGTGGTGTTCTGCAGGAGGAGCTGGCGCGCGATCCTGAGTTCACCGAGCGGCTGCGGAACGCTCTCGTGCCACCTCGACCCTCCTTTCCGCCGCACCACACCAGTGGCAGCATTGTCGTTGGATCCAGCAGACTGCGCGGCAGCAATCTCGCCCTGGGCCCGTTGACGATCAGCAACATCCGCAATTCCAAAGGTGCGTTGAGCGGGTTCGTGGCTCTGGCTCTCCTTGTGATTGCTCTGGCGCTCTACGGCGGCGTACAGCTGGCCACTGGGGGTGACCGCGACGGCGGGAACCTCGTCACGCCCAAAGCCAGCAGCGTGGTGCTACGCGACGCGAGTCAGGTTCTGCCTGTCCTACCCGCTCCTGCAAGCTTGCCGACCGGATGGAGTGTGAAGACCGGTTTTCCCGGGACGATGCAGTGCCCGTCGGACAGTCCCGGTTGTGCGGGCACGTCGATCAGCGCAGCTGCGGAATACACCCCCGGCGGGGAGGTCGATCAGGTCAGAATCGAGCTCCGCTCCTACCCCACTGCTGACGCGGCGGCCAAAGGGTACGAGGCGCTCGTCCAACAGCAGAAGAATCGCGGTTCTGGCCTGGAACCGATCTCCTTGCCCAACGTGGGAGGAGATGAGTCGATGGCAGTGTCATGGGGGATCTACCCCAGCTCTGGCATGACGGAAGCGACGGGGGCCACCTCAGTGGTCAGAGTCGGTACGGTCGCTGCCACCGTCTTTCTGCGCGACGAAGGTGCAGGCGGCACGGACCTCGACGTCCTCCAGGCCCTGACTGCAGCCATGGCCGCCCGTATCGGCGAAGCCACCTCCGGCCAGACGCCTCAGACCACCGTTCACCTCTGACTGGGCTTACGGCGGTTGCTCTTCGGCCGTGGAGTGTGCGGGGCGAACGGTTGTCCCCAGTTCAGGTGGCATCCAAACGAGCAGGTGAGCCGAAAGAGTGACGCGGAATCGATACTTCCCTGCTCCCTTCGCTGAGGGGTCTGGGCAGCGGAGAAGCTCGGCGCGTTGGTAATCCCGCCATGTCATGGAGTCTGTCTCATGCGCCTTCGCCGCACCGTCACAGCCGTCTTTGGAGCTCTCGCACTCGCAGTCGCGATGCCGACCTCGGCGCACGCCGCCACCGGTACGTTCAGTTACGTCTCGCCGGAGTCCGGCGATCTCGACATCACCAATCCCACCAACGGAGAGTGCCGCCTGCTGCTCCAAGGCGCCATCAGCGCGTTCAACGGCACGAACGCCACGGCCGTTCTCTTCGCCGACCGGGGCTGCGAGCAGCGGCAGACCACGATGGCCCCTGGCGATCAACGTTTCTTTGGGGATTCCATCCCGCACAGCGTGCGGTTCAACTAGACCGTGTTACTGGCTGTTGCTCTCTTTGGGCCGTGACCGGTCCGCACAGCGCTGGGCGCCAGCAGTACCGTCCGCGGCTCACGCGGCCTTCTGGGAGCATGGAAAAGCCCCCGGCGGAGCTCGACTCCGCGGAAGCTTGTTACTGAGGTTTCGGGCGTGGTGTCGTGAGTGTGAGCCGGTTTGCGGCGAGGCATCCGTCGATGACGTCGCTGCGGTATTGAATCTCGCGGAGGGTGCGGCGCAACGAACGCATCAGGTGGTCGGGGTCGGTGAATGCGGTGGTGTTCCGGCCCGCGCGGCGGACCAGGAACCAGACGCCTTCGACCGGGTTGAGGTCGGGTGCATACAGCGGCAGCTGGAAGAGGGTGATCCAGTCCTGCGAGGCGATGAACTTCCTCAGCCGGGAGCCCAGGTGGACGTTCACGTTGTCCCAGGTGAGCACAAGCGGGGCATCGAGTTGCCGGTGGGCAGCGATCAGGAGGTCCCGGTAGACGGTCCAGGTGAAACTGCGCCGGCCACCGCGTTTGTGGTCCCCCGTGCCGCTTCCGCCGGATGATCAGCCGGGAACGCTCGCCAGGTTTGCAGCAGGTCAGGGCAGCGATGGAGAAACGGCGCTGGGAACGTCCCCACATTGTGATCACGGGGGTGTGGCGTTGCCGGGCCCACGTGCGGGAGGTGGGCGGCGTCATCGACAATCCGGCCTCGTCCTCAAAGACGATGAAGGCCCGGACCGCCGCCGCGATGCTTCCATCTGCGGCCACGTGTCCTTCACCCAGCCAGTGACCTTCTCCTCATCACGCTCCAACGCCCGTCGGGCCGGACCTTGATGACTGAAGCCGTGACTATGGAGTATTTCCATAACGGACGACGGGGCGAGGGACTTGTGGAAGTGGCGACCGATCAGTGTCTTGATCCTCGCCAGAGTCCAGGTCTGGTCCGGCCAGCCATGCGTGACCGGCCCCCTGGCCAACTCCTTTTCCAGCACGGCGAACAAGGCCTCACTCAGCTTTGGCCGTGCGGCCGGCCCCCGAGAACGAAGCATCTGCGAACCGCCGTCCTGCCAGCACCGGGTAGGTGTGTTTGGCGGCAGGGTTCCAGGGCTCTGGTGCTTGACCGGGGCGGCCTCGGAACGCTGCGGGAGGCAGTCTGCCTGGTTGAGCTCGACGATTTTGGTCCGTCCGTTGAAAGGGCCGCCGACGATCTTGATGCCGACGGTGTTGTTCACGATTTCGCCTGCGAGCCAGCGGCGGATGAGTGCCGGGTGCTCGGAATCCTAGTCCCCCATGCCGGAAGCTGACCATGGGATTGGGCGGAGGACAAGTAAGTCGCAAGTCGCTCGGACGGGACGGGTTGGGGTTCGTAGTAGTTCCGTCGCGGAGCGTCGCGAACAACACGTCGGCCCCGCCTCAGGCGCGACGTTGCCGCTCTCGGGCTTGCCGCGGCTTCAGTGGTGACGGAGTGCCAGGCGGGGCTGACCGGCCCTTTGATGCCGACCGGGTCGAGCGTGAGCTCTTGGACGGTGCCCCCGCGAGACGCTGCTCCAAGCGGTGGGCGACGGCGGCGTCGAACGACTCGCACCCGGCTGGGGACACCACGCATTCAAGGTCAGTAGGAGTGACGGGCCATATCTAGCACTGATTAGGGGCTGGTCAAATCCGGCAGCCGGTGGGCAGGTGCAAGGAAACCCCTATCGCGGTATCCAGAATTCCTAATAGACCTGATCCGGAGATCTGGGTAGCGTGCGGCCGTGATGGATATCCGCATCGGTGCGGCGTTAGAGCTGCAATTGTGCAAGCGACCTGACGCGAGCCTGAAACGACTACTCTAAGGAGTGCTATGCCGTTTTGTCGTACTCACAATCGCCGTCTTGGGGCAGGTATGGCTGCTCTCGTGGCGGCAGCCATGATTGGCACTACCGTGTCCGGGTCGGCGGCTGCTGTCGACCGAACGCAAGCGAAGGAAGCGCGATCAGGAGCCTCTGTAGCCGCGCTGCAGGGCGTTAAAGCAGGGTCCGACCTCTCTGGCGTCAGCGATGAACAGGGTATAGCGGCAGTCCAGGAAGCGCTCGACCTCATCGCCTCTATTCCTGAGTCGCTGATCGAGCGCCTTGAGGCAGGTGACCAGGGGGCGGTCCAGGAGGCGGCAGACTTCCTGAACCAGGCCTCCAGTGCAAAACCTTCCACGCGTGGGTGGTTCCAGTGCGCGGCCGGGGTAGCAAAGTTCGCTGCCGAGAATGCAATCGGCGTCGCTAAGGTGTATAGGATAGTCAAGAACGGCAAGAAAGTGGCACAAGCTGTCTGGGATTACATCAAGCACAAGAAGTATCCTGGCAATGTTGACGATGACATCGCTAATCTCATAGTCAACTCTACGGGGCTTCCTGCGCTGGCGGAAGCATGCCTGTAGCCAGGTGAGAGGAGGGGGTCGCCATGAAACGTGACGAAGACAAGAAAATTGCCGACTCGGGTGGCGGCCCCGGGGCTATAGCTTCAGGTGCTGTCTATACGACCACATTCCTGCTCCCGGCGTACATTCCCGCCACTTTGATCGGTGAACTATTCGGTAACCGTGGTGTGCCTGCATCGCCGTGGCTGATGGCACCGGTCGTGATACTGGCAATTTCGGTAATGATGCGGTTCGAGCCGTATCTGCAGGGGCGATCTTGGTGGCCTCGGGTTGATGACGTATGGGGGGCGCTGCTGCTCGGTCTGAGTGTCGTCCTTCCCATCGTCGTCGCTGTGGCGTGGCCGATGTCCTTTTGGTCGTGGTTGCCGCCGGTCGTCCCTACGCTTTTGTCCTTTGTGCCGGTGGCGTTCACTGTGTGGTGCGTCAAGCGCTGGCATCGGCATCTGTGGAAAAAACAGAGGCCGCAGTTGGGCCCCTATCGACCTATTCCTCGGATCAACAGTCAGGGACCTAATGGGCCTTCGGATTCCTTTCCTCTTGAAGGTAGTTGACGAACTAAACCCCTTGACGGCTACCGCGTCTGCGACGGAAGCACCACAGGGCCCCGATCCGCTTTCAAACTCGTGCCAGCGCGCAATGAAAATCGGTCCAGTGGAGTGGAATCCGTCCTACGTCATCACAGTGCCCTGGGCGGTCGCACACCAGGGTCTGGCGCAGGAACGGCGTTCCGGCAGGAGCGGAGTCGTCCAGCTGCTCGTACGCCGGGGAGGTCGTCGGGTCGTCCCAGGTGCTGTGGAGGATGCCGGGGGTCTTGGGCAGAGCGCAGCCACGGTATCGCGGCAGTGCCGCACCGGTTCCGCACCGGTGCGGCACTGCGCGGTTCGGGGGGTCAGGCCTTGACGTTCACACCGGCCCAGGCGGCGTCCACGGCCTTGGCCTCGGCGCTGTTCGCGCCGTAGAGGTCGGTGGCCGCCTTCAAGGTGCCCTGGCGGGCGCCGTGGTAGTCGGTGGTGGAGGTGAAGTACGTGGTCAGTGCCTTGTACCAGATCTGCACCGCCTTGTCGCGGCCGATGCCCGTGACCGTGGAGCCGTCCACGGTCGGGCTGTCGTAGTGCACACCGTTGATGTCCTTCGCGCCGCTGCCCTCGGACAGCAGGTAGAAGAAGTGGTTGGCGACACCGGAGGAGTAGTGCACGTCGAGATCGCCGACGCCGGAGCTCCAGTAGTCGGCCGAACCACGGCCGTCCTTGCTCGGCTTGTCCTGGTAGCGCAGCGGCTTGCCGTTGCCGAAGATGTCGATCTTCTCGCCGAGCAGGTAGTCCCCCTTGTCCTGGGCGTTGTTCGCGTTCCACTCCACCGCGGTGCCGAAGATGTCCGAGGTGGCCTCGTTCAGGCCGCCGGACTCGCCGGAGTACTGCAGGTTCGCGGTGGCGGAGGTGACACCGTGGCTGAACTCGTGACCGGCCACGTCGAGCTGGGTCAGCGGGTGCTGGTTGCTCGCGCCGTCGCCGTAGCTGATGGTGAAGGAGGCGTCGTCCCAGAAGGCGTTCTGGTAGGCGTTGCCGTAGTGGACGCGGGAGACGGGGGCCCGGCCGTCGTTCTTGATGCCGTTGCGGTGCAGGACGTTCTTGTAGAAGTCCCAGGTCTGGGCGGCGCCGTAGGCGGCGTCCACGGCGGCGGTCTGGTTGTTGGCGGGGCTGCCGGTACCCCACTTGTTGTCCGCGTCGGTGAATACGGTGCCCTTGCCGCTCGTCCGGTGCTTGAGGTCGACGGTGCTGGAGCCGCCGCGCACGCTGTCGACGAGGGAGTATCCCGTGGACGACGTGGTGGTGTTCAGGCTGACGGTGCCGCTGTACTGGCTGGCGCCGGTGCCGACGGCGCCGACCTGCGAACCGCCCGGTGTGGCCGCACCGGAGCCGCCCTTGGCAGTGATGCCCTCGGCTATGTCGTTGATCAGCTGGATCTCGTACAGCTTCCTGCCGGTGTCGGCGTCGGTGATGACACGCAGTCTGCTCGGCGTGACACCGTCGCGCTGGGTGCCGGTGACAACGCTCTCATAGGCGAGGACAGGCTTGCCGCCGGCGGCCCAGACGACCTTGCGGGGGGCGCTGGTGGCGGCACCCGCGGTCTTCGCGGCTGTGGCCGCCTTGATCGCGGCGGACGTGGCGACAGTGGGGGCCAGCTTCGGGTCGAGCGAGGCGACCTTGATGGGGGTCTTGACGGCTTTGGTGACGTCCTTGACGGTGCCGTCGGCGGCGCGGTGGACGATGAGGTCGCCACCGAGGACCGGAAGTCCGGCGTAGGTGCGCTCGTAGCGGGTGTGGACCGTGCCGTCGGCATCCTTGATGACGTCCTTGACGATCAACTCCTCCTGGGCGCCGAGGCCGAGTGCCTGGGCGGTGGCCGCGACGGAGGCGCGGCCGGGGTGTCCCGCGGCGGCACGCGCTGATGCGGTGGCTGCACCGGCGGCGAGCAGGGCGCCGGTGAGGACGGCGGCGCCGGAGGTGAGGGCGAGACGGCGGGCCCTGTTGCCGGTGGGGGAGAGCGAAGACATGTGGTTTCTCCAGAGAGTCATGGGGGAGTGGGGGCGGTTTCGCCGCCCATCCGTCCAGGGAG
>NZ_JBJHPC010000222.1:0-10844 GCF_045257485.1 Streptomyces sp. YS-3
CGCCCGCCCCGGTCGCGCGCGCCGCGCGCCGCCGCGTTCTTCGACGTCGAGGGCACGCTCCTGGCGCTGCCCGAGCTGCCCCCGGACGGCCCCGGGCCGCCGCTCGGCCGCCTCTGGCACGCGCCGGTCCTCGCCGCCCTGCACGGCCACACCGCCCGGGGCCACCTGGTGGTCCTGGTGACGCCGTCGCCCGCCGGGGCCGTCGCCCCGGTCGCCCGCGAGCTGCGCGCCGACGTGGTGCTCTGCGCCCGGCCGAGGGCCCCGATGTCCGGCCAGGGCAAGGGGTACGCGGCCCGCGCCCTGCTGCGCGAGCACGCCCTGCTCGCCGCCGACTGCTACGCCTACGCCGACGAGGCGGCCGATCTGCCGCTGCTCGCCGAGGTGGGCCACCCGGTGGTCGTCGGCGACGACCCGGTGCTGCTGAGGCACGCACGGCGGGGCAACTGGGGGCGCCTTCCCGCCCCCGTACCGAGGGAAATGTGATCGACTTCGTGGCGTGACGGCGATGGTCTTGCCACGGTGCGTGACGGGCTTTACCGTCTCTCCACACGCAATCTACGCGTGTCGACGCCTGGCTGACGGCTCGTCTAAGGAGCAGCTCATGGCCACTGTTGTCCGCGCCGCACTGGTCCAGGCCAGTTGGACCGGCGATACCGAATCCATGATCGCCAAACATGAGGAACACGCCCGCGAGGCCGCCCGGCGGGGTGCGAAGATCATTGGTTTCCAGGAGGTCTTCAACGCCCCGTACTTCTGCCAGGTGCAGGAAGCCGAGCACTACCGGTGGGCCGAGCCGGTGCCGGACGGGCCGACCGTCCAGCGGATGCGGGAGCTCGCCCGGGAGACCGGGATGGTGATCGTCGTCCCGGTCTTCGAGATCGAGGACTCCGGTTTCTACTACAACACCGCGGCCGTGATCGACGCCGACGGCAGTTACCTCGGCAAATACCGCAAGCACCACATCCCCCAGGTGAAGGGGTTCTGGGAGAAGTACTACTTCAAACCGGGCAACCTGGGATGGCCGGTCTTCGACACCGCCGTGGGCAAGGTCGGCGTCTACATCTGCTACGACCGCCACTTCCCCGAGGGCTGGCGCCAGTTGGGCCTCAACGGCGCCCAGCTGGTCTACAACCCCTCCGCCACCTCGCGCGGACTCTCGGCCCATCTGTGGCAGCTGGAACAGCCCGCCTCGGCGGTCGCCAACGAGTACTTCGTCGCCGCGATCAACCGGGTCGGCCGCGAGGAGTACGGCGACAACGACTTCTACGGCACCAGTTACTTCGTGGACCCGCGCGGCCAGTTCGTCGGCGGCACCGCCAGCGACAAGGAGGAGGAACTCCTCGTCAGGGACCTCGACTTCGGCCTCATCGACGAGGTGCGCCAACAGTGGGCGTTCTACCGCGACCGGCGGCCCGACGCCTACGAAGGGCTGGTGCAGCCGTGAGCTCGCTCTTCGACCGCCACCGCGCGGTGCTGCCCGAGTGGCTCGCGCTCTACTACCGGCACCCGATCGAGCTCACGCACGGTGAGGGCCGGTACGTCTGGGACTCCGAGGGCAACCGCTACCTCGACTTCTTCGGCGGCATCCTCACCACGATGACCGCGCACGCCCTGCCCGAGGTCACCAAGGCCGTCTCCGAACAGGCCGGCCGGATCATCCACTCCTCGACGCTCTACCTCAACCGCCCGATGGTCGAGCTCGCCGAGCGGATCGCCCAGCTCTCCGGCATCCCGGACGCCCGGGTCTTCTTCACCACCTCCGGCACCGAGGCGAACGACACCGCGCTGCTGCTCGCCACCGCCCACCGCGGCTCCAACCAGATCCTGGCGATGCGCAACAGCTACCACGGCCGCTCGTTCAGCGCGGTCGGCATCACCGGCAACCACTCCTGGTCGCCGACGAGCCTGTCACCCCTGCAGACGCTGTACGTGCACGGGGGCGTGCGCACCCGCGGCCCCTACGCGGAGTTGAGTGACCGTCAGTTCATCAACGCCTGCGTCGCCGACCTCGAAGACCTCCTCGGCCACACCCGCGACGTCGCCGCGCTCATCGCCGAGCCCATCCAGGGCGTCGGCGGCTTCACGTCGCCCCCCGACGGGCTGTACGCCGCCTTCCGCCAGGTCCTCGACCGGCACGGCATCCTGTGGATCAGCGACGAGGTGCAGACCGGCTGGGGCCGTACCGGCGAGCACTTCTGGGGCTGGCAGGCACACGCCGAGAACGGCCCGCCGGACATCCTCACCTTCGCCAAGGGCATCGGCAACGGCATGTCGATCGGCGGTGTGGTCGCCAGTGCCCGGATCATGAACTGCCTGGACGCCAACTCCATCTCGACCTTCGGCGGCTCCCCGGTCACCATGGCGGCCGGCCTCGCCAACCTGTCGTACCTGCTCGAACACGACCTCCAGGGCAACGCCCGCCGCGTCGGCGGTCTGCTCATCGAGCGGCTGCGGGCCGTCGCCGCCCAGCTCCCGCTCGTACGCGAGGTGCGCGGCCGGGGGCTGATGGCGGGCATCGAGCTGGTGAAGCCGGGCACCGACGAGGCCCATCCGCAGGCCGCCGCGGCCGTCCTGGAAGCGGCCCGCGAGGGCGGTCTGCTCATCGGCAAGGGCGGCGGCCACAACACGAGCGTGCTCCGTGTCGCCCCACCGCTGTCCCTGACGGTCGCGGAGGCGGAGGAGGGGGCGGCGATCCTGGAACGGGCGCTGAGGAGCGTGTAGCGCGCGCCGGACAGTGCCGCGCCCCGCCACGGCCGCCCCGCAGCCGAACAGCCGCGCCCCCGCAGCGGAGCGCGCCGTACGTGTACGAAAGGGAGCACCACCCATGAGTACCCGCACACTGATCCGCGGCGGACTGGTGATCACCGCCGCCGACGAGATCCACGCCGACGTCCTCATCGAGGACGGCCGCGTCGCCGCCCTGGCCGCGCACGCGTCGGACGCGGCGCTGAGCTGGAGCGCAGAGCGGACGATCGACGCGACGGACAAGTACGTCATCCCGGGCGGCGTCGACGCCCACACCCATATGGAGCTCCCCTTCGGCGGGACCTTCGCCTCCGACACCTTCGAGACCGGGACCCGGGCCGCGGCCTGGGGCGGCACCACCACCATCGTGGACTTCGCCGTGCAGACGCCCGGCCGGGCGCTGCGCGAGGGGCTGGACGCCTGGTACGCCAAGGCCGACGGCCAGTGCGCCGTCGACTACGCCTTCCACATGATCCTCTCCGATGTGAACGAGCACTCGCTCAAGGAGATGGACCTCCTGGTGGAGGAGGGCATCACCTCGTTCAAGCTGTTCATGGCGTACCCCGGCGTCTTCTACAGCGACGACGGCCAGATCCTGCGCGCGATGCAGCGCTCGGCCTCCAACGGCGGGCTGATCATGATGCACGCCGAGAACGGCATCGCCATCGACGTCCTCGTCGAGCAGGCGCTCGCCGCCGGCCGCACCGACCCCCGCTACCACGGGGAGGTGCGGCGCGCCCTGCTGGAGGCCGAGGCCACCCACCGCGCGATCCAGCTCGCCCGGGTCGCGGGGGCGCCGCTCTACGTCGTGCACGTGTCCGCCGAGGAGGCGGTCGCGGAGCTGGCCGCCGCCCGGGACAAGGGACTTCCGGTCTTCGGCGAGACCTGTCCGCAGTACCTCTTCCTCTCCACCGACAACCTGGCCGAGCCCGGCTTCGAGGGCGCCAAGTACGTCTGCTCGACGCCGCTGCGGCCCCGGGAGCACCAGGCCGCGCTCTGGCGGGGGCTGCGCACCAACGACCTCCAGGTGGTCTCCACCGACCACTGCCCGTTCTGCTTCGTGGGGCAGAAGGAGCTCGGCAGGGGCGACTTCTCCAAGATCCCCAACGGGCTGCCGGGCGTGGAGAACCGGATGGACCTGCTGCACCAGGCCGTGCTCGACGGCCACCTCTCGCGGCGGCGCTGGATCGAGATCGCCTGCGCCAGTCCCGCGCGGATGTTCGGGCTCTACCCGAAGAAGGGCACCATCGCGCCGGGCGCCGACGCCGACATCGTCATCTACGACCCGCACGCCGAGCAGACCCTCTCCGCCGAGACCCACCACATGAACGTGGACTACTCGGCGTACGAGGGGCGCCGGATCACCGGCCGCGTCGAGACGGTCCTCTCGCGCGGCGAACTCGTCCTGAACGAACGCCGGTTCACCGGACGGGCCGGACACGGCGTCTACACCCCGCGGGCCACCACCCAGTACCTCGGCTAGTCACCTGGAGCAGCACCACATGGACTTCGGACTCGTCCTGCAGACCGACCCGCCCGCCTCGACCGTCGTCGGCCTGATGCGCCGCGCCGAACGCAACGGCTTCCGCTACGGCTGGACCTTCGACTCGGCGGTGCTCTGGCAGGAGCCGTTCGTCATCTACAGCCGCATCCTGGAACACACCCGGCAGATGCGCGTCGGCCCCATGGTGACCAACCCCGGCACCAGGACCTGGGAGGTCACCGCCTCCACCTTCGCCACCCTCAACGAGATGTACGGCAACCGCACCGTCTGCGGCATCGGGCGCGGCGACTCCGCGATGCGCGTCGCCGGCCGCAGGCCCAACACCCTGGCGCGCCTGGGCGAGGCCATCGACGTCATCCGCGACCTCGCCGAGGGCCGGGAGGCCGAGGTCGACGGACAGCCCCTGAAACTGCCCTGGGTCAGGGACGGCCGGCTGCCCGTCTGGATGGCGGCGTACGGACCGAAGGCGCTGGCGCTGGCCGGCCAGAAGGCCGACGGCTTCATCCTCCAGCTCGCCGACCCCTTCCTGACGGAATGGATGGTCAAGGCGGTCCGCACGGCCGCCGTGGAGGCCGGACGCGACCCCGCCGCCGTGACCATCTGCGTGGCCGCCCCGGCGTACGTCGGCGACGACCTCGCCCACGCGCGCGAGCAGTGCCGCTGGTTCGGCGGCATGGTCGGCAACCACGTGGCGGACCTGGTGGCCCGCTACGGCGAGCACTCCGGCCTGGTGCCGGACGCGCTCACCGACTACATCAAGGCGCGCCAGGGCTACGACTACAGCCACCACGGCCGCACCGACAACCCGGACACGGCCTTCGTCCCCGACGAGATCGTCGACCGCTTCTGCCTCCTCGGCCCGGTGGAGGCGCACATCGAGAAACTGAAGGCGCTGCGGGCCCTGGGCGTCGACCAGTTCGCGCTGTACGCGATGCACGACGCGCGGGAGACGGTCATCGACGCGTACGGGGAGCGGGTGATCCCGGCGCTGAACTGAGGGGCCGGGGCGCCTCGTCCGCCGCGGGGCCCGGGGGCGCCACCGGTCCGTGCGGGGCCGGCGACGGCCGGCCGGGCGGGAAGCGGGAGCCCGCCCTAGGGCACCCGCGCCGTCCACTCCTCGCTGGAGAACTTCGTCCGCGCCAGCTCGCGGGCGCGGGACATCTCCTCGTCCGTCACCCGGCCCTCCGCCAGCCCGTACCGCCCCCGGAACGAGGCGATCATCCGGTCGATGACCGCCGCGCGGGACAGGCCCGTCTGGCGGCGCAGGGGGTCCACGCGCTTCTTCGCGCTCTTGGTGCCCTTGTCCGAGAGCTTCTCGCGGCCGATGCGGAGCACGTCCAGCATCTTGTCGGCGTCGATGTCGTACGCCATTGTCACGTGGTGCAGGACCGCGCCGCCGTCCGCGACCACCCGCTTCTGCGCGGCGCCCGCGATCTTGCCGGCGTCCGTGGCGATGTCGTTCAGGGGCTGGTACCAGGCCTTCACCCCCATGTCGCCGAGCGCGCCCAGGACCCAGTCGTCCAGGTAGGCGTACGAGTCGGCGAAGGAGAGGCCGGAGACCAGGGCGTCGGGGACCGAGAGCGAGTACGTGATCGTGTTGCCCGGCTCGATGAACATCGCCCCGCCGCCGGACACCCGGCGCACCACCGTGATCCCGTGGCGCTCGGCGCCCTCGGGGTCGACCTCGTTGCGCAGGGACTGGAAGCTGCCGATGACGACGGCGGGGGCGCCCCACTCCCACACCCGCAGCGTCGGCGGGCGGCGGCCCGCCGCGACCTCGGCCGTGATCACCTCGTCCAGCGCCATGTGCAGGGCGGGGGACTGGGGGCCGTCGTGGATCAGCTGCCAGTCGTAGTCCGTCCAGTCCGTCGCGTGCGCCAGCGCGCGGCGGACCGCGACGCCGACCCCCTCCGACGTCAGGCCGTACATCGTCGTGCCCGGGGGCAGCGCCGCGTCGATACGGGCCGCGAGCCCCGCCGCGTCCGTGTCGGCCGGGGCGCCCTCCAGCGCGCTGTTGATCGCCCCGATCGCCTCGTCCGGCTCCAGGAAGAAGTCGCCCGCGACCCGCACGCCGCGCAGGACCCCGTCCTCCACGTCCAGGTCCACCACCACGAGCTTGCCGCCGGGGACCTTGTACTCACCGTGCACCGCTGCTCCTCCATCCGTTCCGAGCGGGATCAACGTTACGGGCGGGGTCTGACATTCCGGCACGGGCCCGTCTAGCCTGCGAGGGTGTTCACCACCCGGCCCACCCTCCAGGGCACCTTCGGCATGGTGTCCTCCACCCACTGGCTCGCCTCGCAGTGCGCGATGGCCGTCCTGGAGGACGGCGGGAACGCCTTCGACGCCGCCGTGGCCGCGGGTTTCGTCCTGCATGTCGTCGAGCCGCACCTGAACGGGCCCGCGGGTGAGGTACCGATCCTGCTCGCACCGGCCGGAAGCCCGGTACGGGTGCTCTGCGGCCAGGGGACCGCGCCCGCCGGGGCAACCGCCGCCCACTACCGCGCACTCGGCCTGGACCTGGTGCCCGGCACCGGGCCGCTGGCCGCCGCCGTGCCCGGGGCCTTCGACGCCTGGATGCTCCTGCTGCGCGACCACGGCAGCAAACCGCTCGCCGACGTACTGAAGTACGCCATCGGATACGCGGAGGACGGCCATCCGCCCGTGGAGCGGGTCGGGCAGGCCGTGGAGAGCGTGCGCGCGCTCTTCGAGCGCGAGTGGCCCTCCTCGGCCCGGGTGTATCTGCCGGGCGGCCGTTCCCCGCGCCCCGGCAGGCTGCTGCGCAACCCGGCCCTGGCGCGCACCTGGCGGCGCCTCCTCGCGGAATCCGCCCCCACGCGCGCGTCCGTTACGGGGGACGGCCGGGTGCGGCAGATAGAGGCCGCCCGGCGGATCTGGCGCGAGGGGTTCGTCGCCCGCGCGCTGGTCGCGCAGGCCGGCCGCCCCACCCTGGACACCAGCGGCGAACGGCACACCGCCGCGCTCACGGAGGCCGACCTCGCCGGGTGGTCCGCCACGTACGAGGACCCGGTGACGTACGACTGGAACGGCTGGACCCTGTGCAAGCCGGGCGGCTGGAGCCAGGGACCGGCCTTCCTCCAGCAACTGGCGCTGCTGCCGGGGGAATTGCCGCCGTACGGCTCCGCCGAGTACGTCCACCTCCTCGTCGAGGGGTGCAAGCTCGCCATGGCCGACCGGGAGGCCTGGTACGGGGACGCCGCCGAGGTGCCGACGGCCGAACTGCTCTCGGACGACTACAACGCGGCGCGGCGCGCGCTCGTCGGCGCGACCGCCTCGTACGAGCTGCGGCCCGGCAGCCCCGGCGGACGCCCGCCCCGGATCGCCCGCGAGGCACTGCGCGCGCGTGGCTGCCGGACCCACGCGGCGGGCGCCGGAGAGCCGACCGTGGGCCCGGACGGCGCCACCCGGGGCGACACCTGCCATCTGGACGTGGTCGACCGCTGGGGGAACATGGTCGCCGCCACCCCCAGCGGCGGCTGGCTCCAGTCCAACCCGGTCGTCCCCGAACTCGGCTTCCCGCTCGGCACCCGGCTGCAGATGGCCTGGCTGGAGGAGGGGCTGCCCAACACCCTGACGCCGGGCCGCCGCCCGCGCACGACGCTGTCGCCCACCCTGGCGCTGCGCGACGGCGTACCGGTGCTGGCGTTCGGCACACCCGGCGGGGACCAGCAGGACCAGTGGCAGCCGCACTTCTTCCTCGCGCTCGCCCTCGGCGCGCGCGAGCGCGGCGGCCTCGGCCTCCAGAGCGCGATCGACGCGCCGAACTGGCACAACGAGTCCTTCCCGAGCTCGTTCCACCCCCGGGTGACCCGGCACGGCAGCGTCACGGTCGAGGCACGGTTCCCGGCGGACGTGGTGGCGGGGCTGCGGAGGCGCGGGCACCGGGTCACGGTCGGCGGCGCCTGGTCGGAGGGGCGGCTGTGCGCGGTCGCCCGCGACCCGGAGACCGGCGTCCTGTCCGCAGCCGCCAATCCGCGCGGGATGCAGGGGTACGCGGTGGGGCGCTGACCCGGCGCCGGCCGGGTGCCGGTCGGGCGTCGACCTGGCCGGGGACCGGCGGCGCCCGGGGACGTCACCTCGATGACGCCCAGGTCAGGGGCCGTGTTCGCCGGTTGTCAGTGGGGCGTGTTTTGCTGGACGCATGATCGAAGGGTTGCTCGCAGAGTTTCTGGAAAACCGCACGTCCGACGTCGAAGAGGCGGTCCGCAAGGCGGCGGCCGTCGAGATCATGCCGCGCTTCCGCCAGCTCGCCGCGCACGAGATCCTGGAGAAGAACGGCCCGCACGACCTGGTGACGGTCGCCGACCGGCGCGCCGAGGAGTTCCTGACCGAGGCCCTGCCCGCGCTGCTGCCGGGATCGGTCGTCGTCGGTGAGGAGGCCGTCGCGGCCGACCCGTCGTCGTACGACGCGCTGGGCGGCGACGCGCCGGTGTGGATCGTCGACCCCGTCGACGGGACCCGCCAGTTCGTGCGCGGCGAGGAGGGTTTCTGCACCCTGGTGGCGCTCGCGCACCGGGGCGAGGTGCTGGCGTCGTGGACGTACGGGGCGGCGCTCGACGTCATGGCGGTCGCGGTCCGCGGCCGGGGCGCCACCGTCAACGGCGAGGCGATACGGTCCGGGGCGCCCGCGCCCGGCGCGGTGATCGAGATCGCCACCTCCCACCCGGACTACACGACGCAGGACCAGAAGTGCGCGCTGCTCGGCCTACGCACCGAAGGCGTCCGCCCGCGCCCCTGCGGCTCGGCCGGGCTCGAATACCTGGCGGTCGCGCGCGGCGAGCTGGACGCCATCGCGTTCTCCTGGGAGCTCGCCTGGGACCACGCGGCGGGCCTGCTCCTGGTGGCCGAGGCGGGCGGCACCCACACCACCGTGACCGGGCAGCCGTACCGGATAACCGGGGGCAACGCGCTGCCGTTCACGGCCGCCCGGGACGCGGCGACGGCCGAGCGGGTGCGGAGGCTGCTGGCGGGGGAGTGAGCGGGCGGCAGGCCCTGACGGACACCGCCATCGCTCGGCCGCCGCCCCGGCCGCGACGGCACCCACCCCGGACCGGATCGCCGGCGGTCCGGAATATGCTGGGTGTCCTGGCCACAAGGGCGTGAGGAGTCCAAGGTGCCGTCGATGCTCGATGCCGTCGTCGTGGGGGCGGGGCCCAATGGACTGACCGCCGCCGTCGAACTGGCCCGGCGCGGCCTGTCCGTTGAGGTCTTCGAGGCCAAGGACACCATCGGGGGCGGCGCCAGGACCGAGGAGCTCACCCTCCCCGGCTTCCGCCACGACCCGTGCTCCGCCGTGCATCCGCTGGGCATCGGCTCCCCGGCCTTCCGCGACATGCCGCTCGACCGGTACGGACTGGAGTGGCTGCACCCCGAACTGCCCATGGCACACCCCTTCGACGACGGCACCGCGGCCGTGCTCGCCCGCTCGGTCTCGGAGACCGCCGCGTCGTTCGGGCCGCGCGACGCGGGCGCCTACCGCAGACTCGTGGCGCCGTACCTCGGAAAGTGGGACGTCCTGGTCCGCGACTTCATGTCGCTGCCGCTGACCGCCCTGCCCCGCGACCCGATCGGCCTCGCCCGCTTCGGCCTCGACGGTCTCCCGCCGTACACCTGGACGATGCGCCGCTTCCGGGACGACCGGGCGCGCGCGCTGCTGGCCGGGCTGGTCGGCCATGTCATCGCGCCGCTGAATGGGCTCGCGACCTCCGCGGTCGGCCTGGTCTTCGCCCTCGCCGCGCACGAGAACGGCTGGCCGCTGCCGCGCGGCGGCTCGCAGTCGATCTCGGACGCGCTCGCGGCGTACCTGCGCGACCTCGGCGGCTCGGTGCACACCGGCTTCGAGGTGAAGCGCCTCGACGACCTGCCGCCCGCGCGCGCGTACGTCTTCGACACCTCGCCCACCGCGCTCGCCCGGATCGCGGGGCTGGGGCGGGCGTACGAGGGGTACCGGTACGGCGCCGGGGTGTTCAAGATCGATTACGCGCTGGACGGACCCGTGCCGTGGACCGCGGCGGAGCCGCGCCGGGCCGGGACCGTGCAGATCGGACCGTCCAGCCGGGAGATCGGCGCCGCGCTGAGCGAGGCGTCCGGGGGCACCGCGCCCCGGACGCCGTTCCTCATCACCGCCCAGCCGAGTCTCGTCGACCCGTCGCGGGCGCCGGAGGGCAAGCACGTGTTCTGGGCGTACGGGCATGTGCCGAACGGGTGGGACGGCGACCTCACGGACGCCGTGGAGCGGCAGATCGAGCGGTTCGCGCCGGGCTTCCGCGACCGGGTACTGGCCCGGGCCACGGCGGGGCCGCCGCAGCTCGCCGCGCACAACGCGAACTATGTGGGCGGGGACATCGCGTGCGGGGCGGCGCGCGGGCTGCAACTGCTGCTGCGGCCGACGCTGTCGCTGTTCCCGTACACGACGCGGCATCCGTCGGTGTTCCTGTGCTCCTCCGCGACGCCGCCGGGGCCGGGAGTCCACGGGATGTCCGGGCACAACGCGGCGAAGGCGGTGTGGCGGGCGCTGCGGAAGGCGGACGGGAAATGACGGGTGAGGCGGCGGGTGACGGGATGGGTGACGGGG
>NZ_JBJHPC010000223.1:0-10762 GCF_045257485.1 Streptomyces sp. YS-3
GACCAGCCGGACACGGCGGTACCTCCGGTGTGGGGGACGTGGGGGGCGGTGCACCGTGAGACTAGGGCGGACGCTCGAAGACGGGAAGATCCGTGCGGGTGAAGGAAACGGGAACGGTTGGGTGTGTCCGTGCCCACGGCGCGCGGCCGGTCCGAGCGCGGGCCGACGCCGTCCCACCAGCAACGCTACGCCCCGTAGAACAACCGTTCCACCACACCTCGCGCCCGCCGCGTGACCCGCCGGTAGTCGTCCAGCATGTCCCCGACGTGCCCCGGCTCGTAGCCCAGGTAGCGGCCGACCGCCGCCAGCTCCCGCCCGTCGGACGGGAACGTGTCGCCGGGCCGCCCCCGCACCAGCATCACCCCGTTCCGCACCCGCGTCGCCAGCACCCACGCGTCGTCCAGCGTCACCGCGTCCTCGGTGGAGATCAGACCCGCCGCGTGGGCGGCGCGGAGCGCGGTCCGGGTGCGGGTGGTGCGCAGGCCCGGCTCGGCCCAGCCGTGGCGCATCTGCAGGAGCTGGACCGTCCACTCGACGTCCGAGAGGCCGCCGCGCCCCAGCTTGGTGTGGAGCGTCGGGTCGGCGCCGCGCGGCATCCGCTCCGACTCCATCCGGGCCTTCAGCCGCCGGATCTCGCGCACCGCGTCCTCCCCGAGCCCGTCGGCCGGGTAGCGCAGCGGGTCGATCAGCTCGACGAACCGCCGCCCCAGCTCCTCGTCGCCCGCCATCGGCTCGGCGCGCAGCAGCGCCTGGCTCTCCCACACCAGGGACCAGCGGCGGTAGTACGCGGCGTAGGAGGCCAGGGTGCGCACCATCGGGCCGCTCTTGCCCTCCGGACGAAGATCCGCGTCGATCAGCAACGGCGGGTCGGCGGTGGGCAGTTGGAGCAGCCGGCGCATCTCGGTGACGACCCGGTTGGCGGCCCGGGTGGCCTCCTGCTCGTCGACGCCGTCGCGCGGCTCGTGGACGAACAGGACGTCCGCGTCCGAGCCGTAGCTCAGCTCGTGCCCGCCGAAACGGCCCATGCCGATGACCGCGAACCGGGTGGGCAGCGTCTCGCCCCACTCGGCCCGCACGGCCGCCCGCAGCGCGCCCGAGAGCGTCGCCGCGTTCAGGTCGGTGACCGCGTTCCCCACCCGGTCGACCAGCGCCCCGGGGTCCTCCTCGGCCGGGCTGTCCTCCGTACCGTAACTGCCGATCAGATCGGCCGCGGCGGTGCGGAACAGCTCCCGGCGGCGTACGCCACGGGCCGCCGCGACCGCGCCCTCGGCGCTCTCGGAGCGGCCCACCGCGGCCAGCACCTCCTGCTCCAGCGGCTCACGCAGCCGGGGCCCGAGGCCCCCCGGGTCACCCAGGATCGCCACCGCCTCCGGGGCGCGGAGCAGCAGGTCGGGCGCTAGGCGGCCGGCCGACAGCACCCGGGCTAGGTTCTCCGCCGCCGCGCCTTCGTCGCGCAGCAGCCGCAGGTACCAGGGCGTCTTGCCGAGCGCGTCGGAGACCTTGCGGAAGCCCAGCAGGCCGGCGTCCGGGTCGGCGGAGTCGGCGAACCAGCCGAGCAGCACCGGCAGCAGGGTGCGCTGGATGGCGGCCTTGCGGGTCACGCCGGAGGAGAGCGCCTCCAGATGCCGCAGGGCCGCGGTGGGGTCGGCGTACCCCAGGGCCTCCAGGCGCTGGCCCGCCGCGCGCGGGCTGAGCCGGGTCTCGCCGGGGGAGAGCTGGGCGACCGCGTCGAGCAGCGGCCGGTAGAAGAGCTTCTCGTGCAGCCGCCGCACCACGGAGGCGTGCTTCTTCCACTCCCGGTTGAGGGTGCTGACGGCCTCGGTGCGCAGGCCCAGCGAGCGGCCCAGGCGCCGCAGATCGGCCTCGTCCTCGGGTACCAGATGGGTGCGGCGCAGCCGGTACAGCTGGATGCGGTGCTCCATCGCGCGCAGGAAGCGGTACGCCTCGTCGAGCTGGGCGGCGTCCGCGCGCCCCACATAGCCGCCCGCCGCGAGCGCGCCGAGCGCGTCCAGGGTGGTGCCGCTGTGCAGGGTGGCGTCGCTGCGGCCGTGCACGAGCTGGAGCAGCTGGACGGCGAACTCGACGTCCCGCAGCCCGCCGGGGCCCAGCTTCAGCTCGCGCTCCACCTGGGCGGCCGGGATGTTGTCGACGACCCGGCGGCGCATCTTCTGCACGTCCGCCACGAAGTTGTCGCGCTCGGCGGCCTGCCACACCAGCGGTGAGACGGCCTCGATGTAGGCGGCCCCCAGCTCCGGGTCCCCGGCCACCGCCCGCGCCTTCAGCAGCGCCTGGAACTCCCAGGTCTTGGCCCAGCGCTGGTAGTACGCCAGGTGTGAGGAGAGGGTGCGCACCAGCGGGCCGTTGCGGCCCTCGGGGCGCAGATTGGCGTCGACGGGCCAGATGGTGCCCTCGACGGTGGTCTCCGAGCAGATCCGCATGAGGTGCGAGGCGAGCCGGGTGGCGGCCTGGAGCGCCTGGCGCTCGTCGGCCCCCTCGGCGGGCTCCCCGACGAAGATCACGTCGACGTCGGAGACGTAGTTCAGCTCATGGCCGCCGCACTTGCCCATGGCGATCACCGCGAGCCGGCATATCGCGGCGTCCTCGGGCGCGGCGGTACGGGCGATGGCGAGCGCCGCCCGCAGGGTGGCGGTGGCCAGGTCCGCGAGCTCGGCCGCGGTCTCGGCCACGTCGGTCGTCCCGCACACGTCACGGGCCGCTATGGCCAGCAGGCACCGGCGGTAGGCGATCCGCAGCGACACCGGGTCCCGGGCCCCGGCCAGCCCCCGTTCGAACTCGGCGACCCCCGGATGCAGGTCCGCGGCCTCGTAGGTGACGAGGGCGTGCCAGTCGCGGGGATGGCGGGCCAGATGGTCGCCGAGCGCCTCGGAGGCCCCCAGCACCCCCAGCAGCCGGTCCCGCAGCGGTTTGGCGGTGATCAGGGTGTCCAGCAGCGCCCGCCGCTCGGCAGGGTCCTGCGCCTCCACGATCCGTACCAGACCGGCGAGCGCCAGATCCGGGTCGGCGGTGGCGCCCAGCGCGTCCAGGAGCACCGGATCGGTCCGTACGGAGGCGAGCTCGGGAACGTCGAGGAGCCGCTCGGCCGCCGACGGATCGGTGAAGCCGAACCGCAGCAGCCGTGTGAAGGTGCTGCTCCTGCGCCCGGGCACCGCCGTCATACCGCCGCCTCCTCCTGCCACCGCGCCCGGCTCCGCGCCGGATCAAGGTCGGGAACGAGCCTATCCGGAGCGGGCCGGGAAGGGACGGGCGAGGCGGCGTCAGGCACGCGCCGTGCCCGTCACCACGCGGGCGCGGGGCGGGGTGGTGATCCGTCGGGGCAGCCGGTGCGGCAGCCTGCCGTACCAGGCGCGGGAGAGGAGGAAGCCGAAGGAGAGGCAGAGGACGCCGCCCACCGCGTCCAGCCAGAAGTGGTTGGCCGTCGAGACGATGACGACCAGGGTCGCCGCCGGGTAGAGCAGGCCCAGGATCCGCGCCCAGGGCGCCCTGGCGAGCGCGAAGACCGTCAGACCGCACCAGAGCGACCAGCCGATGTGCATCGACGGCATCGCCGCGTACTGGTTCGACATGTTCTTCAGGTCGCCCGAGGCCATCGAGCCCCAGGTGTGGTGGGCCAGGACGGTGTCGACGAAGCCGCCGCCGTTCATCAGGCGGGGCGGCGCCAGCGGGTAGAAGTAGTAGCCCACCAGGGCCACGCCGGTGGTGGCGAAGAGGACCAGGCGGGACGCGGCGTAGCGGCCGGGGTGGCTGCGGAAGAGCCACGCCAGGACGCCGATCGTCACCACGAAGTGGAGCGTGGCGTAGTAGTAGTTCATGCCGGTGATGAGCCATGTCACCGAGTTGACGCCGTGGTTGACGGAGCGCTCCACGGCGATGCCGAGGTGCTGCTCGACCGACCAGAGCCAGTCGGCGTTGTCCAGCGCCTGTGTCCGCTGCTCGGGGACGGCGTTGCGGATGAGCGAGTACGTCCAGTAACTCACCGCGATCAGGAGGACTTCGAACCAGATCCGGGGGCGGCGCGGGGTGCGCAGCCGTTGGAGGAGTGAGGCGGGTGCTGCCGGGACCGGCGGCGTCGGCGCTTCGGTGGGGTGTTCTTCCGAGAGGGGTGTGGGCGCAGCCGACGAGGCGGCCGACGGGGTGTCCGCCGTACCTTCCAGAGTCTTCACGGTCATTTCACCCATAGCGAGAGAGTCTGCCAGACGGACCCCCTCCCCGCAGATCGTCCTCCGGTCGGGTTCGGTCCGGATTCGTACTCCTGGTGGAGGACTCCTCACGGACGAGAGGGTGACTCTTCCCCCGATTTTAGGCCGAAGCGGGCACCCGCCCCACCGGAGAACTACTTGGGCGCGGGTCCAGAAGCGGTTGAACCGCGAACCACCAGTTCGGGCATGAACACGAACTCGCTGTGCGGCGCAGGCGTGCCGCCGATCTCCTCCAGGAGCGCGCGGACGGCCGCCTGCCCCATCGCCGTCACCGGCTTGCGGATCGTGGTCAGCGGTGGGTCGGTGAACGCTATGAGCGGGGAGTCGTCGAAGCCGACCACCGAGATGTCCTTCGGCACGTCCAGCCCGGCCTGGCGGGCCGCCCGGATCGCGCCGAGCGCCATCATGTCGCTGGCGCACACCACGGCCGTGCAGCCGGCCGCGATCAGCGCGGTGGTGGCGGCCTGGCCGCCCTCCAGCGTGTACAGCGAGTGCTGGACCAGCGCCTCGGCCTCCAGGGGCGTGAACCCGAGCGAGTCCTCCATCGCGGCCGTGAAGCCCTCGATCTTGCGCAGCACCGGCACGAACCGCTTGGGGCCCACCGCGAGGCCGATACGGGTGTGGCCGAGCGCGGCGAGGTGGGTGACCGCGAGCCGCATCGCCGCCCGGTCGTCGGGGGAGATGAAGGGCGCCTGCACCTTCGGCGAGAAGCCGTCCACCAGCACGTACGGCACGCCCTGCGCGCGCAGCTGCTCGTAGCGCTCCATGTCGGCGGTGGTGTCGGCGTGCAGCCCGGAGACGAAGATGATGCCCGAGACGCCCCGGTCCACCAGCATCTCGGTGAGTTCGTCCTCGGTGGAGCCGCCGGGCGTCTGGGTGGCCAGCACCGGGGTGTACCCCTGGCGGGTCAGGGACTGACCGATGACCTGGGCGAGCGCCGGGAAGATCGGGTTCTCCAGCTCCGGCGTTATCAGACCGACCAGACCGGCGCTGCGCCTGCGCAGCCGCACCGGCCGCTCGTAGCCGAGGACGTCGAGGGCGGCCAGCACCGATTCACGGGTGCCCGCGGCCACGCCGGGCTTGCCGTTGAGCACGCGGCTGACTGTGGCTTCGCTGACCCCCGCCTGGGCTGCAATGTCGGCAAGCCGTGCGGTCACGGGATTGGACTGTACCGGTCGCACGTCAGATTGCCCACCAGACTGCGGATTCGGCGGGGATCGTGACGGTACCGCCGGTGAACTCCAGCGCCGAGGTCGACAGCAGCGGCCGTCCCGGAACCGTCAGTTGGGCCGCGTCGGCGCCCGTGTTGACCGTGCACACGAACCCCTCGCGGGCGAAGGCGAGCACGTCCTCGGGCGCCTGGAGCCACTCCATCCCGCCGTCCCCGAGCCCCGGCAGCTCGCGGCGCAGGACGAGGGCGGCGCGGTAGAGCTCCAGGGTCGAGCGCGGATCGCCGGTCTGGGCCTCGACGGAGAGGCCACGCCAGGACTCGGGCTGCGGGAGCCAGCTGCCCCCGCTGCCGAAGCCGTGGCTGGGACCGTCCTCGGTCCACGGGATGGGCACCCGGCAGCCGTCGCGGAAGCCGTCCTGGCCCTCGGCGCGGAAGAAGGACGGGTCCTGGCGCACCTCGTCGGGCAGGTCCGTCACCTCGGGCAGGCCCAGCTCCTCGCCCTGGTAGAGGTAGACGGAACCGGGCAGCGCCAGCATCAGCAGGGCCGCGGCCCGCGCCCGGCGCAGGCCCCGCGCGCCGCCGCCGTAACGGGTCGGGTGGCGCACCACGTCATGGTTGGAGAGCACCCAGGTGGCGGGAGCGCCGACCGAGCGGGTCGCCGCGAGCGAGGCGTCGACGACCGCGCGCATCTCGGCCGCGTCCCAGGGGCAGGTCAGGAACTGGAAGTTGAAGGCCTGGTGCAGCTCGTCGGGGCGTACGTACAGGGCGAGCCGCTCGGGCGAGGGCGCCCAGGCCTCGGCGACCGCGATGCGCTCGCCCTCGTAGGAGTCGAGCAGCCGGCGCCAGGAGCGGTGGATCTCGTGGACGCCGTCCTGGTCGAAGAAGGGCAGCTCCTGGGCGCCGATGAGCTTGGCCTGCTCACGGGCGCCGATGTCGGGCAGCCCGGCCGCCTTGACCATGCCGTGCGCCACGTCGATCCGGAAGCCGTCGACACCGAGATCGAGCCAGAAGCGCAGCACCGACTCGAACTCGGCCCGCACCTCCGGGTGTTCCCAGTTGAGGTCGGGCTGCTCGGGGGCGAACAGGTGCAGATACCAGTCGCCGTCCTCGGTACGGGTCCAGGCCGGGCCGCCGAAGACCGACTCCCAGTCGTTGGGCGGGGTGGCGCCGCCCTGGGCGGGCACGGCGCCGCGCCTGCCGGGGAGGAAGTGGTAGCGCTCGCGCTCGGGGCCGCCGGCCAGCGCCGCGCGGAACCAGCTGTGCTGGTCGGAGGTGTGGTTGGGGACGATGTCGACGATCACCCGCAGTCCCAGCCGGTGGGCCTCGCGGACCAGGTCGTCGGCGTCCTGGAGGTCCCCGAAGAGTGGGTCGACGGCCCGGTAGTCGGCCACGTCGTAGCCGCCGTCGGCCTGCGGGGAGGCGTAGAAGGGGGTGAGCCAGACGGCGTCCGCGCCGAGCGCGGCCAGGTGCGGCAGCCGGGCCCGGATACCGGGCAGGTCGCCGATGCCGTCGCCGTCGCCGTCCGCGAAGGAGCGCACGTACACCTGGTAGATCACGGCGTCGCGCCACCAGCCGGTGCCGTGCGCGGGGGCCCGGTCCTCGATGTCCGCGACGGCGGTGGTCGTGCTCGGCTCCTGTGTCATGAACGGGTCCCTCTCCGGTGGCCTGCACGGGTCCTGCGCCTGGGGGTCCTGCGCCTACGGGATCAACGCCGCTGCACCTCGAAGGTAACAGTCCTGCAAGGTCTTGCGGAAGCCTTGCAAAGGCGGCGCCGGCCTCCCGTACGTGCCCATGGGGTACGGAAGGGCCTCCTGGCAAGGCGCGCATCGGCAACCGTGTGGACACGCGGATGTAACGATCGACCGGCCTTGCAGAAATTCTTCGCAAGGTCTTTCGGTCTTCTTTCATCCTTGTTACGTTCCTGGCGATCCGGCGCCGTGATGGCGCGGCACCCGTTGAAGGAGTTCACATGCGACGTGGCATAGCGGCCACCGCGCTGGTCGCGACCCTGGCGCTCGCGGCGACGGCCTGCGGCGACAGTGACAGCAGTGACAGCGGTGACAAGAAGAGCTCGGGCGAGCTCTCCGGCACCGTCACATGGTGGGACACCTCGAACGACACCGAGAAGGACACGTTCAAGAAGATCGCCGAGGACTTCCACGCGCAGCACCCCAAGGTCACCGTCAAGTACGTCAACGTGCCGTACGGCGACGCGCAGAACAAGATCAAGAACGCGTTCAGCAGCGGCTCCGACGCGCCGGACGTGATCCGCGCCGACGTCGGCTGGGTCTCCGACTTCGCCTCGCTCGGCTACCTGGACAAGGTCCCGGACGCCAAGGCCAAGGAAGTGGACTCCGCCTTCCTCAAGCAGGCCGTGGCCAGCGGGAAGTACGACGGCCAGATGTACGCCGTCCCGCAGGTCATCGACACCCTCGGCCTCTTCTACAACAAGAAGATGCTCAAGGACGCCGGCGTCGAGCCGCCGAAGTCGCTGGAGGAGCTGAAGACGGCCGCCGCCGCCATCAAGTCCAAGACCGGCAAGACCGGCCTCTACCTGCGCGGCGACGACTCCTTCTGGTTCCTGCCGTTCATCTACGGCGAGGGCGGCGACCTGGTCGACGCCAAGAACAAGAAGGTCACCGTGGACGCCCCGGCCGGGGTCAAGGCCTTCAAGGCCGCCCGCGACCTGGTCACCTCCGGCGCCGCGATCACCAACGCCACCGACGGGTGGAACAACATGGAGACCGCCTTCAAGTCGGGCAAGGTCGCCATGATGGTCAACGGCCCCTGGTCGGTGGCCGATGTGTACGCGGGCGACGAGTTCAAGGACAAGTACAACCTCGGTGTCGCCGTCGTCCCGGCCGGCTCGGCCGCCCAGGGCGCCCCGCAGGGCGGCCACGACCTCGCCGTCTACGCGGGCTCCAAGAACCGCGACGCCTCGCACGCCTTCGTCGACTACCTGACCTCGCAGACCGTCCAGGTGCAGACCACCAAGGCGCTCAGCCTGCTGCCGACCCGGACCGCCGCGTACGACCAGCCGGACGTGAAGTCCAACGACATGGTCAAGTTCTTCAAGCCGGCCGTCGACAAGGCCGTCGAGCGCGCCTGGATCCCGGAGAACGGCTCCCTCTTCGAGCCGCTGAAGCTCCAGTTCACCAAGGCCGTGACCGGCGCCTCCTCGCCCGAGGACGCGGCCAAGGACGCCGCCACCGCCTTCCACAAGATCCTCAAGGACTGGAAGTAGCGGACGGGCAGCGGGAGACGGGTACTGACTGACATGACTGTCCACACCGGCCAGTCGACGGCGAAGGCCGCGGGCGAGAGCGCCCGCGGCCGGGGCCGCGCGACCGGCGAGCGCCCCGGCCGGCTCCGGCGGGCGCTCTCGACCCACTGGTACGCCTGGACCATGGTCGCCCCCGTGGTGATCGTCCTCGGCGTGATCATCGGATGGCCGCTCGGCCGCGGCGTCTATCTGTCGCTCACCGACGCCAACGAGCGCAACGTCGGCCGCACGATCGGCGCCAACCACATCGACGCCACGTACAAGTTCGTCGGCCTCGACAACTACGTGGACGTGCTGAAGGACCCGGTCTTCCTGCAGCGGCTGACGTGGACCGTGGTGTGGACGGTGTGCTGTGTCGCGACCACGTTCCTGCTCGGCCTGGCGCTGGCGAACATGCTCAACCGGCAGTTCCGGGGCCGCGCCGCCTACCGGATGATGCTGATCCTGCCGTGGGCGGTGCCGGGCTTCGTGTCGGTGTTCGCCTGGCGCTTCCTCTTCAACCGCGACAACGGCCTGCTCAACAAGGTCCTGGACGGCGGCGGCATCTCGGCGGTGCCGTGGCTGGACGACCCGACCTGGGCGAAGTTCTCGGTCATCGCGGTCAACGTCTGGCTGGGCGTCCCGTTCATGATGGTGGCGCTCCTGGGCGGCCTGCAGTCGATCCCCGGCGAGCTGTACGAGGCCGCCGAGATGGACGGGGCCGGGCCCTGGAAGCGGTTCCTCTACATCACGGTCCCGGGCCTGCGGTCGGTCTCCTCCACGGTGATCCTGCTCTCCACGATCTGGACGTTCAACATGTTCCCGGTGATCTTCCTGCTGACGCGGGGCGGTCCCGGTGACTCCACCGAGATCCTGGTGACGCAGGCGTTCCGGCAGGCCTTCGTGGAGAGCCCGCGGGACTTCGCCGGGTCGGCGACGTGGGGCGTGCTGATCCTGGCGGTGCTGATGGTCTTCGCGCTCGTGTACCGGCGCTCGCTTCGCAAGCAGGGAGAGGTGTGGTGACGATGTCGTCGGCACGGGAGTCCGCGCGTACGCGTGGTCCGGTACGGGGCAGGCGCTCCCCACTCGCCTCCGTCGGGCTGCACGCCACGCTGATCATGGCGTCGGTCACCGCCGTGTTCCCCGTCCTGTGGGTGCTGCTGACCTCGCTGAAGCCGGCGAAGTACGCGATCACCACGGACTTCTTCAAGGACACGACGCTCGACAACTACCGCTATCTGGTGGACAGGACGAGCTTCTTCACCTGGTTCGGGAACTCGGCGCTGATCGCCGGGGTGACGACGCTGCTCGGCGTCTTCATCTCCGCGACCACCGGCTACGCGGTGAGCCGCTTCCGGTTCCCCGGGATGCGTCCGCTGATGTGGACGCTGCTGATCACCCAGATGTTCCCGATGGCGATCCTGATCGTCCCGCTCTACAACCTCATGGGCCAGCTGGGGCTGCTGAACCAGCCGGTGGGCCTGATCATCACGTATCTGACGATCGCGGTCCCGTTCTGCGCCTGGATGATGAAGGGCTTCTTCGACGGCATCCCGGTGGAGATCGACGAGTCGGGGCGGGTGGACGGGCTGAACCCGTTCGGCACGTTCTGGCGCCTGATCCTGCCGCTGGCGAAGCCGGGGCTCGCCGTGACGGCGTTCTACTCCTTCATCACGGCGTGGGGCGAGGTCGCGTACTCGTCGGCGTTCATGGTCGGGGACGAGAACCTGACGCTGGCGGGCGGGCTCCAGACGTTCGTCACGCAGTACACGGCGAACTGGGGGCCGATGACGGCGGCGTCCGTGCTGATCGCGGTGCCGGCGGCGGTGTTCTTCCTGTTCGCGCAGAAGCATCTGGTTGCGGGGATGACGGCGGGGGCGACGAAGGGGTGACGTCTTTATCGCCCCTGCGGGGCGGGGCCTCGCTCCGCGCCGACCTGCGGACCGGGGCTTCGCTCCGCGTGGATCTGCGGGCCGGTGGGGGCTGGTCGCGCAGTTCCCCGCGGAGCGAAGCCCCGGTCCGCAGGTCGGCGCGGAGCGAGGCCCCGCCCCGCAGGGGCGATAAAGACGTCACCCCTTCGTCGCCCCCGCCGTCATCCCCGCAACCAGATGC
>NZ_JBJHPC010000224.1:0-10742 GCF_045257485.1 Streptomyces sp. YS-3
CAGTTCCCCGCGCCCCTCAGGGGGTACCGGCGAGGACGAACGCGATGGTGAAGCCGAGCCTTTCAGGGGCGCGGGGAACTGCGCGACCAGCCCCCGCCCCACCTGCGGACAACCACCGGCCCCGGGGGGCTACGCCCCCGAGACCTCGGCCAGGTACGCCCGTGCCTTCGTCTCGTGGAAGAAGTAGTTCTCGAAGTCCGACGGGTCGTCGAAGCCGTTCGCGAAGCGGTCCGCGACCGGCTGGAGTTCGGACGCCGCGCCGATCAGCTGGAGGACGTGCTCCGGCGGCACCCCCAGCATCGCGTTCGTCCACTTCACCACGGGCTGCGCGGTCGTCCAGTACCGCTCGAACGTCTCCCGCATCCACGCCTCGTCGAACGCCTCCTCCCCGCGCTCCACGATGGACGCGAGGTAGGACGCCGCGCACTTGGCCGCCGAGTTGGAGCCCTGGCCGGTGATGGGGTCGTTGGCGACGACCACGTCGGCCACGCCCAGGACGAGGCCGCCGCCGGGCAGCTTGGCGACGGGGTTGCGGACGGTGGGCGCGTACCGGCCCGCCAGCGTGCCCCCGGCATCGGTCAGTTCGACCTTCGTCGCCCGCGCGTACTCCCACGGCGTGAAGCGCTCCATCAGCTCCAGCGTCAGCGACAGGTGCTCGCCCGGGTCCGTGACCCCCTGGAAGACGTCCAACGGACCGCCGGGGATGCCCTCCCAGAAGAGGATGTCCGCCCGGCCGGACGTGGTCAGCGTCGGCATCACGAAGAGCTCGCCCACCCCCGGCACCAGGTTGCAGCGGACCGCATCGAAGTCGGGGTGCTCGGGGCGCGGGCCGAGCCCGTGCACATAGCTGACCGCCAGCGCCCGCTGCGGCTCGGTGAACGGCGAGCGCGAGGCGTCGCGGCCGAACATGGACACCAGCTCGCCCTTGCCCGCCGACACCAGCACCAGGTCGTAGGTGCGGGCGAAGAAGTCGAGGTCGGAGACGGCCGCGCCATGGATCACCAGCTGGCCGCCGCGCTGCGCGAACGTCTCCATCCAGCCGGCCATCTTCACGCGCTGGTCGACCGACTGCGCGTAGCCGTCGAGGCGGCCGACCCAGTCGATGGGGCGGGAGGCGTCGGGGGCGGCCACCGAGACGCCCAGGCCCTCGATGCGCGGGGCCTGGGACTCCCAGAAGTTCAGGCCGAGGTCCCGCTCGTGCTGGAGCGCGGTGTGGAACATGCACTGCGTCGACATGACCCGCCCGGAGCGGATCTCCTCGGCCGTGCGGTTGGACATGAGGGTGACCTCGTACCCCTTCGACTGGAGTCCGAGGGCCAGCTGGAGCCCGGACTGACCGGCCCCGACTATCAGGATTCTCCGCATGCGAATGTGCTCCGATACGTCAGCAGATACGAAATAGGGAAAGAGGGAGGGCAGAAGAAGGGGCCGTGCTTTCTGCGGGCCGTGTCCGCTACTCCGGCAGCTCTTCCAGCGCGTGCGCCACCAGACCCAGCAGTGACTCGACCACCGTGATCCGGTCGCGCGCGTCCATGATCACGACGGGGATGTGCGGCGGCACCGTCAGCGCCTCCCGGACGTCCTCCGGCTCGAAGGACTCCGTGCCCTCGAAGTGGTTGACCGCCACGATGTACGGCAGGCCGCAGCTCTCGAAGTAGTCGAGCGCGGGGAAGCAGTCGGAGAGCCGGCGGGTGTCCGCGAGCACCACCGCGCCGATGGCCCCGCGCACGATGTCGTCCCACATGAACCAGAAGCGCTGCTGCCCCGGTGTGCCGAACACGTACAGGACGAGGTCGTCGTCGAGCGTGACGCGGCCGAAGTCCATGGCCACGGTCGTGGTGGTCTTCTCCGGGGTCGACGAGAGGTCGTCCGTGCCCTCGCTCGCCTGGGTCATCACCGCCTCCGTCTGGAGCGGTGTGATCTCCGAGACGGACGACACGAACGTCGTCTTGCCCACGCCGAAGCCGCCCGCCACGACCACCTTGGTGGCGATGGGCGCCCGGGTGCGGTCCTGCTGCCAGGGCTGCAGCTCCTCCTCGGCGGACGCGGGCGCCGGTGGTGCGGCGGGCGCCAGGAGTTCAGAGGCGGCGGAGTCCACTCATGACCCTTTCGAGCAGCGCGCGGTCGGGCCGCCCGGGGCCGTGCCCGGTCCCGTACACACGGATTCTTCCCTGGTCGGCCAGGTCGCTCAGCAGCACCCGGACGACCCCCAGCGGCATGCGCAGCAGCGCCGAGATCTCCGCGACCGTACGCATCGCACGGCAGATCTCCACGATCGCCCGCATCTCCGGCATCAGCCGCAGCGGCGACCCGCCCAGCGCCCTGCGCTCCTCGGGGGCCTCGATGGCCGCCACGAAGGTCTCCACGAGCAGGACGTGGCCGAAGCGGGTACGACCGCCGGTCAGGCTGTACGGGCGGACCCGCGCCGGTTTGCGGCCGGCGCCGCGTATCGGCAGTTTGGGAGCGGACGAGGTCACTGGACGGCCTCCATCGACTGGCGCAGCTCGCTGCGGAGTTCGGGGGTGAGCACATGTCCGGCGCGGCCGACGAAGAGGGCCATGTGGTACGCGACGACGCTCACGTCGCAGTCCGGGGTGGCGTGCACCCCCAGCAGGGAGCCGTCGCTGATCGACATGACGAAGACGCTGCCCTCCTCCATCGCGACCACGGTCTGTTTGACGCCGCCGCCGTCCATGAGCCGCGCGGCCCCGTGGGTGAGGCTGCCGATGCCGGAGACGATGGTGGCGAGGTCGGCGCTGGAGCCGCGCGGGCCCTCGGCGCGGGGCTCGGTGCGGGTCTGCCGCTGGTCCGGGTCGGACGAGAGCAGGAGCAGGCCGTCGGAGGAGACGACCGCCACCGACAGCAGGCCGGGCACCTCCTCGACCAGGTTCCGCAGCAGCCAGTGCAGATTGCGGGCTTCACTGCTCAGTCCGAACGTGCCGGTGCCGGTCGCGGTCAACTGCGTGCCTCCTCGACTGTCTCCCCCGTCTGTGGCGTCTGGGTCTTCTTCTCGTCTTCGCTCGGTGTTTCCCGTACTTCCTGGATCTCGGTCTCGGCGTGCCTGCGGCCTTCCAGGGCCCCCTGCTGGAACCCGCCGAGCCGCCGCCGGAGCGCGTCGGCCATCTCGGTGCCGCCCTTGCGCTGTGCGGGGGCCGCGGGGCCCTGCTTGACCACCTTAGGGGTGCGCTTGGGCAGGCCCTTGTCGGTGACGCGCTGGGCGGGGACGGTGGGGGCGGGCTCCGTCGCCGGCTCCGGTCGCGGCTCCGTCTCTTCGGGCTGGGTCGCGGGGAGGCGCATCTCGAACGTCGGCTCGTCCACCCGCCCGTGCTCTTCCGTCTCCGCTTCCGGCTCCGCGTCGGCCGGTTCCGGCTCCTGCTCCTGCGCCGGCTCGGGCGCCCGCGCCGGGAGTGGGATCTGCGCCGTGCGCTCCGCCCGCTCCGGCAGCACATTGGAGTTGGCCTCCGCCAGCGCGCCCGGCAGCGTGAAGCGCGGCGCGTCCCCCTGGGCCGGTACCACGTGCGGCGGCGCCGCCGGGGGCGTCTTCGGCAGGATCGCCTCGGGCAGCACGACCACCGCCGCCAGACCGCCCTGCTTCTGCTCGCGCAGCTCGATCCGGACCCCGTGGCGCCGGGCGAGCAGCGCGGCGACATGCAGTCCGAGCCCGCCGGACTCGGTGCCGGGCTCCCCCGGCTCGTACGAGGAGGGGTCCGCGAGCCGCATGTTCAGCTCGGTGCGGCGGGCCGGGCTCACGCCTATGCCCTCGTCCTGGACCGAGAGCATGACCTCGCCGCTCTCCAGCTGCCAGCCCGAGAGCTGGACCTGCGCGTCCGGCGGGGAGAAGGAGGTGGCGTTCTCCAGGAGCTCGGCGACCAGGTGGCTGAGGTCGTCGGCGGCGAACCCGGCGACCTGGGCGTGCGGGGGCAGGGCCTGGATGACGACCCGCTCGTACCGCTCGATCTCGCTCACGGCGGCCCGCAGGACGTCGACGAGCGGGACCGGGCCGGGGTGGTTGTGGTGGTGCTCGGCGCCCGCGAGGACCAGCAGGTTCTCGCCGTGGCGGCGGATGACCGTGGCCATGTGGTCGAGCTTGAAGAGCGTGGCGAGCTGCTCCGGGTCCTGCTCGTGCTCCTCCAGGCCCTCGATGATGCCGAGCTGGCGCTCGACCAGGCCGAGGCTGCGCAGGCCGAGGTTGACGAAGGTGTGCTGCACGGTCCCGCGCGCCCGCTCCAGCCGCGTGGTCAGCTCCCGTACGGACGCCGTCAGTTCGGCGCGTTCGGCGGCGAGGCCGACCTGCTCCGCGCGGGCCTCGTCCAGGTGCGCGCCGAGGGTGTCGGCGCGGTCCGCGTGCTCGCGCAGCCGGTCGTGGAGCGTGTTGAGGGACCGTACGACCTGGGCGAACTCGTCGTTGCGGCCGGTGAAGCGGACCGGCTCCCGCGTCTCGGGGTCGCCGGCGAGACGGGCCGCGCCGCGCCGGAGCACCGCGAGCGGCCGGGTCAGGCTGCGGGCGGTGGCGGAGGAGATGCCGACGGCGAGCAGCAGCAGCGCGCCGATGAGCGCGACCCGCAGCTCCAGTGCGGTCACGTCGTCGTCGCGCAGCGACTCGAACCGCTTCACCTCGGCGGCGGCGAGCGCCGACTCGGTGCCGCGCATCCGGTCGATACGGGCGGTGAGCGCGGTGGCGACCTTGTCGGCTCCCAGCCTGCGGTCGGCGGAGCTGAGTTGCGGCTGGTCGGTGAGGCGGGCGAGATAGCGTTCGGCCGCGTCCACGTCCGGGCCGGTGACCGTGGTGGAGAGCTTCTCGCGGGCGGGGGCGGGGGCGGCCTGGTCGAAGTCGGCGAGCGCGGACTGCTCACGCACCCGCGCCTGCTGCCCGGCGGCGCTCAACGCGTCCCGGGTGCGCCCCTCTTCGCCGTCGCCCGTGTCCTTCTGGACGTACCGCCCGGTGATCGGGTCGTAGACCGGGGTGGTGGCCTTCTGCGGCACCGAGAGCGCGGCGACCAGCAGGCCCCGGGCGGCGGAGGCCTGTTCGACGGCGCGGCCGAGGTCGGCCGGGGCGCGGCCGGCGCCGGCGGCGCGCGCGGGGGTCTTGGCGGCCAGTTCGTCGGCGAGGCCGAGCAGCTTGGTGATGACGTCGGAGTAGGTGCGGTGCGCCTCCAGGGCGGTGCCCTTGCCGGTCAGCGCGGTGCGGCGGAGCGAGGGCACGGTGGCCAGGTCGCGGCCGAGGGCGGCGGGGGCGGTGGCGCGGATCTCGTCGACGCGGCGGTCGACGCGGGTGGCGCGGTCCTTGAGGGCGGCGTCCTTGCGCGGGTCGCGCCCGCCCGCGATGTAGGCGGTGACGTCGTCGCGTTCGTCGGCGAGGGCGTGGGCCAGGGTGACGGCCTGCTGGTCGAGCTCGGCCAGGGTGACCAGGCGCTGGGACTCGTTGAGGTTGGAGGAGGCGGTGAGCAGCGCGGGGGTGCCCGCCCCCAGGACGGTGAGGGAGACCAGGGCGACCGAGGTGACCAGCCGGGTCCGTACGCGCACGGGGCGCCCGGCGGCGGGTTCCGTCGTGGCGCGCTCGGTGCCCTTGACGGTCTCGCCGTCCTTGCCCCGAGGCCGCTTGTTCTGCACCGGTGCTCTCAATCTTGACTCGTCCACCATGAAGCCGAGGTGACGACCGGTCATGCGTCTCGTGCGTCGTGTGCGACGCGTTCCCACCTCTGCACGGCTTCCGACCATTCCAGTGGTTTTGGGAAGGAGGCATGCAACATCCACTCCGCCACCCGAACGAGTGAACAACACTCAGGAGTTGGCCTTCAACTCCCGCGGAATGGCCGCCCCCGCTCGTGTGGGAGGCCGGTTGGAACTTCCGCGCGGGCTTTGGCAGGATGCCCGCCCACAGCTTTCCCCCGGGCCTCCCGCCAGGGCCGCGGGGCGCCCACCGGTCAACTGGTCCAGGCCAATTGGCCGTCATGGGGGCGGTGTGAAGGCGTCGTGCAGACTGGCTCCATGCGCATCGAGCTCGCCACGGCCCCCGGAGACCCCGCACGCCCCAACGAGGACTGGGCCGCCACCGCGCTGCCCGCCGCCGGACGGGGCGGGGTGCTGGTGGTGCTCGACGGGGTGACCCCGCCGCCGGGCAACGGCGACTGTGTGCACGACGTGCCCTGGTTCACCGCCCGGCTCGGCGGCGCCCTGACCGAACTGTCCGGTTCGCGGCGTGACCTGCCGCTGACCCGGATCCTCGCGGAGTCCATCCGGCGCACCGCCGACGCCCATCGGGGCACCTGTGACCTTTCTCACCCACGCACCCCTCAGGCAACCGTGGTCCTGGCGCGTTGGGACGAGGAGGCGGTGGAGCATCTGGTGCTCTCCGACTCCGCGCTGCTCCTGGAGTCCCCGGACGGCGTGGTCCGGGCCGTCCTGGACGACCGCCTCGACCGGCTGCCGGCCGGCCTGCTCGTCTCGGACGAGGTGGCCGACGCCCGCGCCCGCAACAAGGAGGGCGGCTTCTTCACCGCTGCCGCGGACCCCTCGGTGGCCGCTCTGGCGGTCACGGGCCGTACCCCGGCCCGGGACGTGCGCGCGCTGGCCGCGCTGACGGACGGCGCGACGCGGTGGGTGGAGACCTTCCGCGAGGGCGACTGGGCGGACTGTCTGGCGCTGACGGCCAAGGCGGGCCCGCGGGGCCTGATCGACCGGGTGCGGGAGCTGGAGCGCGCGGACGCCGACGCCGGCCGTACGTATCTGCGGCACGGCAAGACGCACGATGACGCCACCGCCGTGTACGTCGAGCTCTGAGCCGCGGCTGCGGAGCCGGGGCGCGTCGTGCGGTTCCCGGCGGCCCTAGGGGCGCGGGGCGCCCGGCTCCTGCATGTCCGCCCTCGCGTTCAGCTGATGCAGCAGCCTCGCCAGCTCCGCGATCTCCCCGCGGTCCCAGTCGGCCAGCTTGGTGACGTACTGGGCGCGGCGGGCGTCGCGGACCCGGCGGAAGCGGTCCAAACCCTCCTCGGTGAGGCGCACCAGCGAGGCGCGCCCGTCGGCCGGGTCCGGCTCGCGCGCCACCAGACCCAGGTCCTCCAGGGCGCGCAGCTGGCGGCTCATGGTCGCCTTGCCCACGCCGAAGTACGCGGCGAGTTCGGTGGCCCGCTGCGGGCCGCCCTCCTCCAGGCGTACGAACAGCCCGTAGGCCGCGGCCTCCAGCTCGGGATGGACCGCGCGGGCCATCTCGCCGGAAGATGCCCTGGCACGCCTCAGGAAGACCGCCAGCTCGCGTTCGAGTGCGAGAAACTCCTGGTCCGGACCGTGCACATCAGCTCCCATTCCACGCTGCCTGGACGGGACAGTATTTCCCAGTCCCCTGTGGCCGGGGCCCCCGGCGTCGTGCGCCGGGGGCCCTTTGGCTCAATCACGTGTCGCGCCCGGAGGGCGTTCAGCAGGTGCCGGCCGGCCGTTCCCGGGTGACCAGGTCCGTCCAGCCGGTGGTGCCGTCCAGCCACACGACCTGACGGCCGCCCGCGGCGGACGGGTACAGCTGCTCCCCGCGGTTGCAGGACAGGCGCTCCCTGCGGGTGCCGTCGGCGCTCAGCTGCCACAGCTTGGGCAGGGTCTCGTTGCGGTACTGGGTGTCCGGCGGCGTGCTGTTCACCGTGACCGCGTCGTCCGACGCCGTCAGGTCGAACGGGAACAGCGCGCCGGGCCCGGCCTCGGCCTGGAGGTCCACCGCGCCGGTGCCGTCGAGGTCCGCGCGGCGCACCGCCAGCTGTCCCTGGTCGGCCAGGTTCTCGTCGACCAGCCAGAACACGTTCTTGCCGGTGATCCCGGTCTGGCCGATCGCCTGCGGCTCACCGAGCTGCTGGACGAGCCTGGTGCCGCCGGTGGCGAGGTCGTACGTCTCCACGCCGAGCTTGTAGTCGTCCCCGCTCGTGTAGAGCTTGGCGTAGGCGATCCTGCCGTCGCTCACCGAGGGCAGCGCGCTGCCGAGCTCGGGCTTGCCGCCGTCCACCAGGGTGGGTTCGCGGTCGCCGGGCCGCAGGAAGCCGACGTGCCGTCCGCCGAAGGTGTCGAACTCCTCGAAGACCACCGTGCCGTGGTCGATCCGCAGGTTCTGGACGGTGGTGGACGAGGTGTGGAGCGTCTTGACGGGGCCGCCGGCGAGCGGCCGGGAGAGGATGTCGACGCTGGTGGTGCCGAACGCCGCCCACACCACGGTCTTGCCGTCGGTGGCCGGATACACGTGGTAGCGCCCGTCGTTGGGGCTGATCAGCTTGGGCGCGCCCCTGCCGTCGACGCGTCCGGCGTAGACCGAGTAGGCCTCGGTGCCGTCGTCGTTGGACCGGGAGGTGGCCCACCAGCCGCCGCCCGCGGCCGTGCCCGTGCCGGTGGTGTTGAGCTTGCCGAAGAGGCGGTCGGAGTCGACGCCGAGGGCGTTCTCCCAGCCGGGCACGATGCCGTGCGCGCTGAACGACCGCTTGACCACGTTCTGCTGCCTGGCGGACAGCCCCATGTCCTTGGCCGCCGCGACCACCGCGTCGCGGGCCTCGGTGTAGCCGTCCAGCGGGGTCATGTACGTGGAGAGCGCCTTGTAGACGAGCCGGTCCGCGAGGAAGGGGTCCTTCGGGTCGAGGTCCTGGCGGATGTCCCACAGGGCGCCGGAGAAGATCGTCGAGTTGAGGTGGACGCCGCCGTTGTCGGTGGAGAAGGTGACGCCCAGGTAGTCCTTGGCCGTGGTACGGCCGTCGTTGAGGTCGCGGAAGGCGCAGTCGCGGGGCTTGGCGGTGCGGCACAGGTTCTCGCCGAGGAGCCCGGAGTCCGGGTCGTCCATCTTCGTACCGCTCGCGGTGACGTCGATGGCGTTGCCGAAGTAGTCCGCCAGCGCCTCGTTGAGGGCGCCGGACTGACCCGCGTAGACCAGGTTCGCGGTGTTCTCGACCACCCCGTGGGTCATCTCGTGGCCGACGACGTCGAGGTCGGCGGAGAGCGTCCGGTACTGGTCGTCGCCCGCGCCGTACACCATCTTCTGGCCGTCCCAGAAGGCGTTGACGAACGGGCCGCCCGCGTAGGTGACGCCCACCAGCGAGTTGATGGTCATACCGCGGCCGTCCAGGCTGTCGCGGCCGTGCACCTTCTTGTAGTAGTCGTAGACCTGGCCGGCCGCCCAGTGGGCGTCGACCGCGCCGGACTCGGTCGCGTCGCCGCTGTAGTCGGGGGACGGGTTGGTGAACTCCTTGAGCCCGTCCGGCCAGCGGCCCGAGGCGTCGTCGACGTCGACCGCGCGGGCGTCCCAGGTGTGCAGGGTGTTCTTGCTGGTGGCCGCCATGTGCGCGTAGTCGACGAGGCTGTACTGCCCGGCGCTCCCGTCGAAGGCCACCTCCAGCGGGACCCGGTCGCCGTTGGAGCGGACGCCGGTGCCGCTGGTGGCGGAGCCGGGCCCGGCGGCGGGTGCCTGCCGTACGGCGGCCCCGCTCGCCGCCGGGCGCGCGGGGCGGTCCGCGGTGAGCGTCCTGATCAGGCTGTACTGGAGCACCGGGAAGCCCGCGCGGGCGTCGACGTACACGTCCTGGAGGACCGGCCGGCCGGTGGCGGTGTCGGTGCCGCGCACGGTGACGCGGTAGGTGAGGACGCCGGCGCCCCGGGGGATGACGACCAGGCCCCCGGCCCGCCCGCTGAGCGCGGCGGCGGCCTTGGTCTTCGCGTTCCCGGCGGGCCGGACGTCCTTCTTGCCGAGGGTGGCGCCGCCGAGGCGGGCGGCGACCGAGGAGACGGCCCGGCGCACCGCGAGGTCCTGGGTGACCGTCGCCGTCGTGGTGGTGGTCAGACCGGTGAAGTACTTCCCGGAGGTGCCGGTGACGACGCGCCTGCCGTCCTTCTTCTCCATCCGCACCACGTACTGGCCGCCGAGCACCTCGACCCCGTGGTGCCGCTGCTGGAGCCGTACGGTCTCGTCCGCGCCCTGCCGCAGGGTCTGGACGGGGGTGAGGTCGCGGCCGGGGTCGGCTATCCGGTAGCGGCTCTCCTTGGCGGCGAGGTGGCGGCGGGCCGCGTCGGCGGGCGCGGCCTTCGCGTCGGCGCTCTCGTGGAGGCCGTCCACGAGGGCGGGCGTCTCGGTGCCCGCGCCGGGCACCACGTCGGCGGCCGGGACCTGCCGCGCGGGTACGGCCTGAGCGGCCGGTACGGCGGTGGCGAGGAGGGCGGCGGCCCCGAGGAGGGCGACGGCCCCCGCGCCCCGGGCCGGTGAACCGGCCGTCCTGCTCCCCCGGGTGCTGCCTGCTCCGGCTCTGCCTGCTCTGGGCTTGTGCAAGGTCGTTCCTCCACGGGCCGATGCGGGTCGCCTCCCGCGGACGGCGTCGGCCGCGCGGGAGGCCGGTGGCGCCGGTGGGCGCCGACTGGTCATGGCCATGCAAGCCGGTGGGGCCCGAACTCCTCAACGGGGCCTCCGCGTCGGCAGGGGAGCTTTGGCGTGAACGCGACCCGGGGCATCCGCCGGGAGCCGGGCGGCACGGCCGGGCGGCGGCGCCCGGCGCTCAACTGCCCACGGCTGAAAGTTACTTGCGGCCCGGACCGGTCGGCCCAGCTCGCGACCGCCCCGGCCACCTCGCCAGAGGCCTGGGCCAATGACAGTCGGACAGGCTCTTTCGCGTCACGGTCTACGTGCGTAGCTTCTCCCGTATGACATGTCCACAACGACATGTCGATCCCCCTGGCACACCCCCCCCCACCCTCGCCTTTCGGAGGCACGCAATGCCCGTGCACAGACCCGGAAC
>NZ_JBJHPC010000225.1:0-10729 GCF_045257485.1 Streptomyces sp. YS-3
CCCCCGGGCCGCCAGCCGGCCGTGCCAGTCACCCAGTGCGGCCTGCAGGGGCTCCAGTCCACCCGCCACCCGCACCTGGGCGATCAGTGGGGCGATCTGCTCCAGGAGGTAGCCGCCCCGCCTGAGTTGGTGGGCCAGCCGTGCGTCCCGTACGTCGGCCTCGTCGTAGACGCGGTAGCCGGTGCGCGGGTCACGGCGTGGGGTGACGACTCCGGCGCGTTCCCACACACGCAGCGTCGCGGGCCGGATGCCGAGCCTTCGGGCCAGCGGGCCGATGTACGTGCCCTCGCATCCGGGACGCACGGTCGGTTCGGACGTGAACGCGGCCATGGGCTCCAGATCGCTGAGGGCTCTCTCGACGGCCTGGAGGGTCCGGCGGTCGTCCAGGAGCTGGGCGTGGCTCTCGTCGACGAGGCCGAACGCCTCCTCGACCGCGCCCTGATTCACCGCCCGCATGATCGCCGTCGCCGTCTGGTGGCCGTGGCCGGGCAGCAGGGCGACGAACGCCCTCAGGGCCCGGGCGTGGCGCGGGGTGTAGGTGCGGTAGCCGTGGGGTGTGCGCTCGGCGGGCGGGAGGATGCCCGCCTCTTCGTAGTTCCGGACCGCCTGGGTGGACAGACCGTGCTCGCGCGCGAGATCGACCGGCCTCAGCCGTTCACCCCTTTGAAGGTTTCGCCTCATGGCCGCCAGAATATCGCGGAAAAGTTTCAACCGAGGCTTCAACGATAGCGTTGAAGGTATGAACAGTGGGAGCAAGGCAGACATCAGGAACATCGCCCATGCCGTCGAGGCGAGCGCCGTCATGAAGCTGTTTCCACGCCGGCCGCGGCTGCTCGCCCTCGGCGAGCCCGCCCATGGCGAGGACAGCCTGCTCGGCCTGCGCAACGTTCTGTTCCGGCAGCTCGTCGAGCGGGAGGGCTACCGGACGATCGCGATCGAAAGCGACTGCATGCGGGGCCTGGTCGTGGACGACTACGTGGCTTCGGGCACGGGCACCCTCGACGACGTCATGGAACACGGCTTCAGCCACGAGTGGTTCAACAAGTCCGTGGCCAACCGCGAGCTCGTGTACTGGATGCGCGCTTTCAACGAGAACCGTCCCGCGCCCGACCGGGTCCGTTTCGCCGGTTTCGACGGTCCGCTGGAGATGACGGGCGCGGCAAGTCCCCGGCAGGCGCTGACCGCCCTCCACAACTACCTCGCGGCCGAGGTGGAGGCGGACCTGCTCCCCTGTACCGCGGACACCCTCGACCGGCTGCTCGGAGCCGACGACCGCTGGACCCACCCGGCCGCGATGATGGAGCCCGCCGAGTCCGTGGGGCAGTCCCGCGAAGCCGGGCAACTGCGCCTGTACGCCGATGATTTGGTGGCTCTGCTGGACGCCCGGGCACCTCACCTCGTCGCAGCGACCTCGCCCGGAGACCTGGACCGGGCGCGCCTGTACGGGCGCACCGCCCTCGGTCTGCTGCGCTACCACCACTGGATGGCCGACAGTTCACCCGCCCGTATGACCTGGCTGGTGGCGCTGCGGGACCGGATAATGGCCGACAACCTGCTCGCCCTCGCCGAACGGGGCCCGACCCTGGTCCACGCCCACAACGCCCATCTCCAGCGGAACAAGAGCACCATGCGGATGTGGCAGGGTCCGGTGGAGTGGTGGAGCGCCGGTGCGCTCGCGAGCACGCGCCTGGGCGGGGAGTACGCCTTCCTTGCCATGGCTCTCGGTACGATCCGGTACCAGGGGGTGGACACCCCGCCGCCGGACACCGTCGAGGGCCTGCTCTACGCCCTCCAGCGGGACCACTGCCTCATCGAATCCTCGCAGTTGGCCGCCGCCCTCAGCTGTCCTGGGCCCGCCCCGCGCGTGTCCCCCTGGTTTGGCTACTCCCCACTCGACCCGGCCCACTTGGCGGACAGCGACGCGATCGTCTTCATCAAGGATGTCCCGTAGGGGCGGGAACCCGTCCCGGGTCCGCCTCCGGCCCGATCGCTTCGAGCTACGCGTCCCGTTGCCGTATCGCGGTCTCCACATGCGTGCGGAAGTCGCGGGGCCGGTGGCCGGTGAGCCGCAGAACCGTGTCGGTGACGCGGTCCTCGGCCCCCTCGGCGATGTCCCTGTCCATGCCCGCGAGCATGGCCGCGAACTCGGGCGGCATCAGCTGGGCCAGTCGCTCGCGCAACTGCTCGTACGTCAACTGGTGGTGGCTGACGGCACGTTCGGTCGCTTCGCTGAGGACGGCCGCCACCTCCGCGTGGCTGAGCGCCTCCGGGCCGGTGATGATCAGGTCGGTATTGGGAGGCTGGGGGTCGGTCAGCGCGCACACGGCGACGGCCGCGATGTCGTCGGCGTCCACGATGGCCACCCGCCCCTCCCCCGTCGCCGTCAGGATCGCCCCTTCCTCGCGGACGCTCCGGGCGTGCAGGTGGTCGCCGGTGTAGTTCTGCATGAACCAGGACGGCCGCAGGACCGCCCACTCGTCGAAGAGGTTGGGCAGAGCCTGGTGCACCTGGCCGACGGCCGGCCCACCGGCGGGGATCGCCGAGGAGCTGAGCAGCACGGCCCGCCGTACTCCTCGCGCCCGGCCCTCCTCCAGGAAGGGGAGCATGACGTCGGCCGGCGTCGGGGAGCCGAGTGGCGGGACGAGGTATACACCGTCCGCGCCGCTCAGCGCCCGCCCATGGGTGGAAGGGTCGTACCAGTCGAAGCGGACACGCCCCGTACCCTCGGCGGCGGCCTCGTGCCGGCTCGCCGCTCTGACCCCGTACCCACGGGCGGCGAGGCCGCGGGCCACACGGCTGCCGGTGGTGCCGGTGGCTCCGATGACCAGGAAGGTGGCAGGCGTGGTCGGCGGACCGTCCCCCGTGTTCATCGGGCCCTCCCCGCGAAGTCGGCCGCGCCGTCCTGGGGAACCGCCAGCGGATTCCAGTAGTCGCGGTAGCGAGTGATCCGGCCGTTCGTCACGGAGACGACGGCGATGTACGTCATGTCGAACGGATCGCCACTGGCCACCAGCCGACCCACCCCTCTCATCTCGGCCACGATCGTCTCCGGATCAGCGGTCTGATGGATCGTCACGTCGGCGAAGTCGTGGAGGTCGATGTGGTCGGGGTAGTGGCGCATGTAGTCGGAGATCGCGCCCTTGCCCTCCAACCGGTTCGGCCACCCGGGAGGGGCGAAGGGAAACGTCAGCAGACCGTCGTCGTCCCACAGGTCCACCCAGGCCGGGATGTCCTTGTCGAGCAGCAGCCGCAGTCCGTGACGGAACAGCTCCGCCGGTTGCGCAGGCGTGGTCATGGGAGTTCCTTCCGATACGATACGGACCGGGGGTCCGCTTAATAGAAGACGATACGGACCCCGGGTCCGTTTACGCAACCGGAGGAACGCCGTGCCCGAACGCAAGCCCCGCGCGGACGCCATGCGCAACCGCGAGGCCGTTCTCGCAGCCGCCGACCGGCTCTTCGCCCAGTGCGACCGCCCCGAGCAGGTGACCATGGCGGACATCGCGGCCGAAGCCGGCGTCGGCAAGGCGACTCTCTTCCGCGGCTTCACCGATCGCACCGGCCTCATCCGCGCGCTCTACGAGGCCCGCCTCGCATCAGTGCGCGAGGCCGTCATGGACGGCCCGAGTCCGCTCGGACCCGCCACCGAGCCCGGGGAGCGCGCCATCGCGCTGCTCGACGCGGTCCTGTGCTTCAAACTCGACCACCGCCACCTCTCCCTGGCCCTGGAGTCCGCGGGAAGCGACAGCCCGTACGGCGCCGAGCACTACGGCTGGTGGCACGCCACCCTCCGGGACATCCTGGAGCAGCTCCCCGGATTCAGCGGCGCTGACTTCGCGGCGCACGCCCTGCTGGCAGCCGTCCGGGCCGACCTCGTCGACTACTTGACCGACCGTCACGACATGGCGCGTGAGCAACTGCGGGCGGAACTGGCCGCGTTCGCCACCCGGACCCTGCTCCACCATCAGGAGGGCCGGCGGGTCCGACCGGGCGGAGACACACAGTCCGAGCAGTGAGGGCGAGCAGGTAGAGACGGCGGCCCTGGGAGCCCCTTACTCCTGGGCCGTCAGACAGAACTGCACCAACCCCGCGTCCACGTCCAGGATGACCCGCTTCATCTCCGACCACGGCGGGTGGAAGCTGGTGCCCCACTCGACGGTGAAGGCGAGGATCTTGCTCTTCGCCGGGTCGACGAAGTGCCGGGAGAAGGCGTAGTCGTCGCTGGTTCCGCTGGTGGGGTACAGATGGAAGGCGGACATCGGCGTGTAGGTGAGTCCGCGTACACCGTGCAGTGCCCGGCAGAACCGCTCCGCGAGCAGGACGGCGTTGTCGGCGTCGTCCTTCGGGATGTACTCCGCGTAGGCCAGGTCACCGGCGACTCCGCGTTTGCCGTCGAAGGCGGGGTTGCGGAAGTTCTTGTCCGGATCGAGCGTCTGGTTCTCGTCGTCGCCCCAGACGAAGAGGATGTCCTCGGAGTAGCTGTGCACGTCGACGAACCAGCGCGTCCGGGGGTACGCGTCGAGGAGCCAGCGCACATTGCGGGTCTCGGGCTCGGAGAACGCGCTCGGGCCCTCGTACACCTGCACGTCGCAAGGGTCGGCCGAGACGCGTGGGCCCGCCGACGGGTCGAAGGCGGTGGCGAAGTCGAAGAGGAAGTCGAAGTTGCGGTTGATGTCGACGCCGACGCAGTCGGGGTTGCCGCCCGAGTTCGCCGGGTTGCGGTTCTTGCGCCACATCGGCTCGACGGTCTGGCTGTAGTGCCGGCCGTCCGGGTTGACGAGCGGGAGGACGACGACGTCCAGGTTGTCCAGGACGCTCCGCACCTGGTCGGCGGTGAAACTGGTGCCGCCGTAGCCCAGGCCCGTACCGGCGCTGTGGGCTTCGAGCAGGTCGGCCGCGAGGTGGATGAGGATCTCGCAGCTGCCCCATTCACGGGCGTGGACGCCCCCGATCAGCACGACAGCGTCCTTGGTTCCGGCGGGGGCGGTGCCGATGCGCAGGGCGTGGCCCGCACGCCCCTCCACGGAGGGTTCGGGCAGGTCGATGAGCTCGCACTGCGCGGGGAACGCGGCGGCGAGACTGGTGACGGCGGACTCGACCTCGGTGGTGTTGAGATACGACATGGTGTCCCTCCTAGGCTTCCTTCACCTTGAGGGCCAGTCCGCGCGGAACCGCGTCCGCGGGGGCGAACCGGTCTCCCTCGCCGACCTCGGCCTGGCGCGCGCGTCCGGTGGCGGTGGCGTTCTCCAGCGTGGTGACCACCACGCCCTCGCGTTCGAGGGCCTCGGCCTCTTCCGGGGATACGTAGGCGTCGATGCTGAAGGTGCCGTCCTCGCCCCGGCGGGGGCGGCCTCCTACGTCGGGCCGGGCCTCGCGCAGCACTGCGCGGAGGGTTTCGGCGTCCCTGGCCGTGACACGGACGCGGATGATCTCGTACGGGGCAGTGGACATGGCGACCTCTTCCGGGCGCCCCCGGGCTACGCGGCGGGCCTTGACGACAAGCCGGACCGGCTCACACTTCGGCTCTTCCGGCTCACCCGTCGCTCACACATCAGCGATGCCGATGGCGCGGGCGCTGACGTACACAAAGTGGTGAAGGCCGGGACGTACCCGGACGTACCCGACTTGAATGCCTTGTTTCCGGTGCTGTCTTCAGCGTGCGCTTCCGCCGTAGAACGCGTCAAGTCGCGTCAGAAGCGGACGATGTGTCCGATGTCCGCGAGTCGGCAGTCGGGGATGGTGTCGGCGGCACGCAGCAGGAAGTTCAGGAAGGGTGCCTGCAGTCCGAGGGAGAGGTTGATGACGATGTCGTCGATCACGCCGCCGGAGCGGCCGGAAGGGACGGCGACCAGGCCGTTGCGGACGGCGTGGTCGTAGGTGGCGAGGGCTTCGGTGATGGTGCCGACCTGGTTGGGTTGGAGGATGAAGCCGTCGACCGCCGGGACCGCGAGCGCGTGGCCGAGTCGGGCGCGATTGGTGATCTCGCCCGAAGCGCAGTCGAGGGTGTAGGCCACCTTGTCGGCGCACCCGGAGATGTCGACGGCTTCCTGGATGAGTTCGAGGACGACGCGCGGGTCGTCGCAGGGCGCGCGGTAGCCGTACGAGGGGGCGACGCCGGCGGGTGCGCCGGTGTAACCGGGAACCGGTGGGGGGCCGAGGCAACGGCGCCCGACCGCACTCCACTTCCCCATGATGAGCGTGAGCGGCCCGGGAGCGCAGCTCAGGCACCCGGCGGGGACGCGGGCAAGCGGTGCGCGGGCGGTCGTGCAACGCGAGGCGAGGCCGCCGCCCGTCGCGGCGCGGGCGCTTACCGACGCGGGGTCGCGGTCCCGCTCACAGGCCGGAACCCCCGGTCGCGTCGACCACGCGTCCGGTCACCCAGCGTGCGTCGTCCGAGGCGAGGAAGGCCACGATGTCGGCCACGTCCTCCGGCTGCCCGACACGCCCCAGTGCGGCCAGGGCAGCCGCCTGGGCTTCGGCCTGCGGGTTGTCGCGCAGCCAGGACGCGTTGACATCCGTGTCGATGATCCCGGGAGCGACGGAGTTCACGGTGATTCCCCGGGGGCCCAGGCTCTTGGCGAGGTTGAGGGTGAAGGTGTCGAGCGCGCCCTTCGTGGCGCTGTAGGCGATGATCTCCGGCATGGCCAGGCGTGCCGCGCCGCTGGAGATGTTGATGATCCGGCCGCCGTCGCGCAGACGCGTCAGGCCGTGCTGGACGATGAAGAACGGGGCTCGCACGTTCACCGCGAAGACCTCGTCGAAGTCCTGCTCCGTCAGCCCGGCCAGGTCGGTGCTGCGGCCGATGCCCGCGTTGTTGACGATGATGTCGACACCGTGGGCGGTGGAGGTGGCGGTGCCACCGCCGGTACCGGTGGCAGCGTGGACGTCCGGTGCGTACGCGGCGATCGCGGCATCGAAGGCCGCCCACAGGTTCGCCGCGTCGCCGTGCTGTCCGAGCGTGGCCTTCAGCGCGACCGCCCGGCCGCCGTCCTTCTCGATACGGGCGACCGCTTCCTGGGCCGCCGGCCGGTCGCTGGTGTAGGTCAGGGCGACCAGGGCACCGTCCCCGGCGAGGCGTTCCGCGATGGCGCGGCCTATACCCCTGCTGCCGCCGGTGACCAGCGCGACCTTGCCCTCAAGCCTGCCTACGCGCTTGCCGTCAAACTGCTGCGTTCCCATGGTGGTTGACCGCTCCTGTCAATTGTTGGTGGATCACTCAAGAAAGAACGTAACACGTTTTTTGAGCGGACGCTCTAAAATGGTGGGCATGAGCGAGACACCCGCGAAACGAGGGCGGCCACGGACCTTCGACCGCGCCGAGGCCCTGACGGCCGCCACCCGGCTGTTCTGGGAGCGCGGTTACGAATGCACCTCCATCGGTGACCTCACGGAGGCGCTGGGCATCAAGCCGGGCAGCCTCTACGCGGCGTTCGGGGACAAGAAGTCCCTGTTCAAGGAGGTGGTGGGCAGTTACGGCCGGTCCCCCGCCGGCGCCTTCATGAGTGTGGCGCTGGAGGAGGAACCCACGGCGTACGGGGCGTTCGCCCGCATCCTCCGCGAGGCAGCCGTCATCTACTCCGACCCCTCCCACCCGGCCGGATGCCTGACCATCACCGCGGCCACCAATGTCACCCAGCAGGACACCGAGGTGGCGGTGTTCCTTCGCACCTTGCGCAACGCGAACCTGGCGACGTTCGAAGACCGGCTGCGCCGGGCGCGGTCGGCGGGCGAACTGCCCGCCGACGCCCGGCCGCGCGCGCTTGCCGCGTACTTCGCCACCGTCATCCAGGGCATGTCCCAGCGATCCCTGGACGGCGCCACGGCGGACGAACTGAACGAGACCGTGGAACTGGCGCTCGCGGCATGGCCCGGGGCGCGGACGCCGGATCCGCTCCCGGACGGGCAGCGGCCTTGACGCATCCCGCTACCCCCCGCCACGCGGGGTAGCGCCCGGTGACCGGGAGGGCGCATGGTCGTTGCTCTCCCTGGAGACCTCGGGACGGGACGAGGCTACTGACTAGGAGCCGAGCGATGACCCCAGTGACCGATGTCCACTACCGGCAACACGTCCTCCCGTACTACCGGGCCTTCGGCTCCCGCTTCGGGTACACGGCGCTGCTGGGTCGCACACGGCACTTCGGCTGGTACGAGCCGGGCCACTCCCCCTGGGCCTTCACCGCGGCCATGCGGCGCATGGAACGCGTCGTGGCCCGCGAGCTGGACCTCCCCGCCGCGTCGTCGGTGCTCGACGCCGGGTGCGGGGTCGGGGACACGGCCCGTACGGTCGCGGCGGCGAGCGGGGCGTATGTCACCGGGATCGACGGGATCGAGCCGGACGTGGCCATCGCGCGGCAGCGGTCGGCGCGTGCCGGCGAGCCGGGTGGGCGTACGCGCTTCCTGCTGGGCAACTACCACGCCCTGCCGTTCGCCGACGCCTCCTTCGACGGCGTCTACACGATGGAGTCCTTCGTCCACTCCCCCGACCCCGGGCAGGGGCTCGCCGAGTTCTTCCGCGTTCTGCGCCCGGGCGGGAAACTGGTGATGTGCGAGTACTCCAGCACTCCGCAGGACCGTCTGTCGCCGCGCGCGTGGTCCGCGCTGGTGAGGGTCTGTGAGCTGTCCGGCATGCCCGGCATGCTCACGATGACCCACGGGCACCTCGAACGGCTTCTTCAGGAAGCCGGGTTCGGGGTCGAATCCGCCTACGACGCGACGGAGAAGATGCTGCCCATGCTGCGGTGCTTCTCGGTGCTCGGCCGGCTGCCGTACGCGGTGGCGCGCGGCGTGGGCCGCGGCGACAGCCTGGTCAACGCGATGAGCGGGGTGGAGATGTACCGGCATCGGGAGACATGGCGGTACAACATCTGCGTGGCCACGAGGCCGTAGGGCAACGCGGGGGGGGCACACAAAGGTTCGGAACCGAGGTCCGGGAGACGGCCCGGAAGACGCCCGGAAAAAACACTCGGAAAAACTTCGCCGCCGATGTCGAGAAGCCGTGCCCGGCTCCGTCCCCGTAGTGAACGCGACCACAATGGGCCGCACCACTACCGAGGAGCCCCACCATGGCCAAGTACCTGCTGCTGAAGCACTACCGCGGCGCCCCGGACGCCGTCAACTGCGTGCCGATGTCCGAGTGGACGCCGGAGGAGATCTCGGCGCACATGCGGTACATGCACGACTTCGCCGACCGGCTCGAGAAGACCGGGGAGTTCGTCGACGCCCAGGCGCTCGCCCCCGAGGGCACCTTCGTCCGGTACGACGGCGAGGGGCGCCCGCCGGTCACCGACGGGCCGTTCGCCGAGACCAAGGAGCTCATCGCCGGCTGGATGGTCATCGACGTCGACAGCTACGAGCGGGCCGTGGAACTGGCCGGGGAACTGTCCGCCGCCCCGGGGGCCGGCGGGAAGCCGATCCACGAGTGGCTGGAGCTGCGCCCGTTCCTCGCCGCCCCTCCCACCGTCACGGAGTGACCTCACCCATGGACCAGGCCCTGCTCAGGAGCCTCACGCCTGGCGTGCTCGCCGTCCTCGTCCGCCGCGGAGCCGACTTCGCGGCGGCCGAGGACGCCGTGCAGGACGCGCTGATCGAAGCCGTCCGCGTCTGGCCCGCCGACCCGCCCCGTGATCCCAAGGGGTGGCTGGTCACCGTCGCCTGGCGCAAGTACCTCGACCAGGTACGGGCCGACACGGCCCGCCGCCGGCGCGAGGAGGTCCTCGAACAGGAGCCGGTGTCCGGGCCGGCGCCCGCCGCCGACGACACGCTCCAGCTCTACTTCCTCTGCGCCCATCCGTCGCTCACGCCCTCGTCCGCCGTCGCGCTCACCCTGAGGGCCGTCGGCGGGCTCACCACCCGCCAGATCGCCCAGGCCTATCTGGTGCCAGAGGCCACCATGGCCCAGCGCATCAGCCGGGCCAAGCGGACCGTCTCGGGCGTACGGTTCGACCAGGCGGGCGATGTGGCCACCGTGCTGCGCGTCCTCTACCTGGTCTTCAACGAGGGGTACTCGGGCGACGTCGACCTCGCGGCCGAGGCCATCCGGCTCACCCGGCAGCTCGCCGCCCGGGTCGACCACCCCGAGGTGGCGGGCCTGCTCGCCCTCATGCTGCTCCACCACGCCCGGCGCGCCGCCCGCACCGCGCCCGACGGCGCCCTGGTCCCGCTCGCCGAGCAGGACCGGGGCCGTTGGGACACCGCGTCGATCGCGGAGGGCGTCGAGATCCTGCAGTCGGCCCTCGCCCGCGACCGGCTCGGCGAGTTCCAGGCCCAGGCCGCCATCGCCGCCCTCCACGCGGACGCGCTCAGAGCCGAGGAGACCGACTGGGTGCAGATCGTCGAGTGGTACGACGAGCTCGCGCGCCTGACCGACAGCCCCGTCGTCCGGCTCAACCGCGCGGTGGCCGTAGGCGAGGCGGACGGCCCGCGCGCCGGGCTGGCCGCGCTCGCCGAGCTGGACGAGTCGCTGCCCCGCCACACCGCGGTGGCCGCGTATCTCCACGAGCGCGACGGAGACGTGGCGACCGCGGGCCGGCTGTACGCGGAGGCGGCCCGGAAAGCGCCCAACCTCGCCGAGCGCGACTACCTCACCCGGCAGGCCGCCCGGCTCCACACCCGCGGGGGCCCGTGACGCACCGGCGCCGAACCCGCTGGTTCGCGGGCCCGATCGGGCCGTCCGAAGACGTGACCGGCCCGGGCCGTCCCCGTCACCGATCGCCCGTCACCGCCCCCGTCC
>NZ_JBJHPC010000226.1:0-10725 GCF_045257485.1 Streptomyces sp. YS-3
GGGGCGGGTCAAGGGGCCCCTGACGGCCGGCTTCCGTACACGGGACCGGTTCGCGAGCTTGGAGAAGGTGTTGACGAGGACGTCACCCCCACGTGTTCCCGCGCCTGTCGCCTTCCCGCTCCTGACCATGCGGTGGGAGCGGCTCGCGATGGTGCACTGGAGTTACCGGGCCGAGGCCGTCCAGCGTCTGCTGCCCCCCGGGCTGCTGGTGGACCGGTTCGAGGGCCGGGCCTGGGTCAGCCTGACGCCGTTCGAGATGGCCTCGGTCCGCGGTTTGCGGGTCGTACCGCTGCCTCCCGCGGTCTTCCCCGAGACCAACTTGCGGACGTATGTACGCCTCCCGGACGGGCGCAGGGGGCTGTGGTTCTTCTCCCTCGATGTCACCGCCCCCCTCATGCTGGCGGCGCGGGCCATCGGGGTGCCTTACCGGCTCGCCGAGTTGTCGGTGCGTGCGCGCGGCGCCGGCATGGTCTATACCGGACGGCGCCGGGGCGCGCAGGGCGTCGGATACCGGCTGAGCATCGAGACGGGCGCGCCGGTGGAGGACGTCACTCCCCTCGACGACTGGCTCACCGCGCGATGGGGCGCCTTCTCCCGGCGCGCCGGCCGGCTGTTGCTCACTCCCGTGCACCACGAGCCCTGGACGCTTCGACGCGGGACGATCACGGAGCTGCGCCAGACGCTGACCCGTGCCGCCGGTCTTCCCGACCCGGGGCCCGCGTCGCTCGTACACCTGTCCCCGGGGGTGGGCCCGGTTCGCCTCGGTCCGCCCCGGCCGGTTTCCTGAGGGGGTGCCGGTGCCGGTGCCGGTCAGGCGAGCAGGCGTACGGCGCTCTCGAACAGCCGGGGAAACCGGGCGGCTGCCGGGGTGACCAGGGGCGCCAGGCGCGGCTGGCTGCGGACCCACAGGAGGGACCGGGTCAGCAGGCGGTAGCTGCGGGACAGACGGCACCAGGCGCGTTCGTACGCCTGCGGACGGCCCTCGCGAAGGCAGCGTACGAGGGCGTCCGCCGCCGTCAGGGCGAGGGTCAGCCCCTCACCCGTCAAGGCGTCGACGTACCCCGCGGCGTCCCCCACGAACAGCACGCGGCCGGCCACCCGGCAACGGGCTTGCTGCCGCAGCGGCCCGGCGCCCCGGACCGGCGTCCGGCCGGCCTGGAGGAGGCGGGCGGCCAGGAGGGGGAAGCGGGTCAGCTGTTCGTCGTAGGGCAGTTGGCGCGAGGTGAGGATGGCGACGCCGACCTGCCGGGGGCCGAGCGGGGTGACGTAGGCCTCGCAGTCGGCGGACCAGTGCACCTCCACCAGGTCGGTCCACGGCTCGACGGCGTAGTGGCGCCGCAGACCGTATCGGGGGGTGCTTCGCCCGGTGGCGGGCGGCCGGGTGGTGAGGCCGAGCGCACGCCGGGTGGGGGAGTGCAGGCCGTCGGCCGCCACGAGATAGCGGGCGGTGATGCCGTCGGCGGTCACATACGCGTCGGACTGGGTCACCCGGCGGACGCGGTGCGGGATGACCCGAACGCCGAGTTCGGCGGCCCGCGCGCCGAGTGCCTCGTGCAGTACGGTCCGGCGGGTGCCGAGACCGGGCCCCGCGGGGAACCGGGCTTCGGCCTGCCGGCCGCCGGTGGCGTCGAGGTAGCGGATGCCGTGGAGGGGCCGGCCGGACACGTCCACGCCGAGGGCGTGCAGGGCGTGCACCGCCGAGGGCATCAGTCCCTCGCCGCACGCCTTGTCGACGGGGGAGGGACGCGGCTCGGCCACCACGACCTCGAAACCGCACCGCACGGCGTGGATGGCCACGGCCAGCCCCGCCGGGCCGCCGCCCACGACGAGAAGGTCGATCACGACACGGCACCGGGGCCCGGCAGAGCGCGTGACGGCGCCAACGCGGCGCTCTCGCAGCGGATGCGCACGGTCAGCAGCGCCGCGTTCAGGAGCGTGAAGCACAGGGCGGTCAGCCAGGCGGTGTGCACCAGCGGAAGGGCGATGCCCTCGGCGACGACGGCCACGTAGTTGGGGTGCCGCAGATACCGGTAGGGGCCCGAGGTGACCAGCGGGAGGCCGGGGACGATCAGTACGCGGGTGTGCCAGCGGGGGCCGAGGGTGGCCACGCACCACCAGCGCAGTGCCTGCGCGGCCAGGGTGAGGGCGAGGGCGGGCCGGCCGAGCCAGGGCAGGAACGGCCGGTGTGCCGCCCACGGCTCCACGAGGCAGCCGAGGAGGAACAGCGTGTGCAGGCCGACCATCACCGGATAGTGGCCGCCGCCGTACTCACGGCCGCCCCGGGCCCGGCTCCAGGCGCCGTTGCGCCGCGCCACGGCGAGCTCCGCGAACCGCTCGGCGACGACCAGCAGGATCAGTACGGTGTACGGCGTCACGGGGAGACTCACCAGTCCAGCAGGACGAGTTCGGAGGAGAAACCGGGCCCGAAACCGATCATGAGACCGGTCGAGCCGGGCGGGGGCCGGTTGTTCTGGGTGTCCTTGAGGATGTGCAGCACCGACGCGGAGGAGAGGTTTCCGTGGGCGGCGAGCGCGCGGCGGCTCGCGGCGAGGGCCGCGTCCGGAAGGCCGAGCTCATCGGCGAGCGCGTCCAGGATCTTGGGGCCGCCAGGGTGGCAGATCCATGCCGTGACGTCCCCGGGCTTGAGATCGTGCTCGGCGAGGAAGGACTCGATCTCCTCGCTCACATGCAGCCTGACCAGTTCGGGGAGTTCCGGACCGAGCACCAGGCGGAAACCCCAGTCGCCCACGTCCCAGCCCAGCAGGTGTCCACTGCCCGGATACAGACGGCTGCGCACCGCCCTCACCGTCGGCCCCGACGCTCCGAAGCCGCAGGACGCCGCCGGTGAGGGGGGACGGGAACGGTCACGGCCGACGGCCACCAGCGCGGCGACTCCGTCCCCGAACAGACTGCCCGCCACGAGGTTCGCCATCGACATGTCGGCGCGCTGCAGGGTGAGCGAGCACAGTTCGGTGGACAGCAGGAGCGCGATGCCGTCCGGCCGGCTGTCGAGGAAGTCGTGGACGCGGGCCAGACCGGCCGCGCCCGCGGAGCACCCGAGCCCGAACAGGGGCATACGCCGGACGTCGGGCCGCAGACCGGTCCGTTCGGCCAGCCGGGCGTCCAGGGACGGTGTCGCGATACCCGTGACGGTCGTCGAGACGACCAGGTCGACGTCCTGCGGGCGCACACCGGCTTCGGCGAGGGCCCGCTCGACTGCTTCGGCGCCCAGGGCGGTGGCCAGCTCCACGAAGACGCGGTTGCTCTCACCGAACCCGCCGAGGTCACGGTAGCGGTCCAGAGGCAGAGCGAGATGGCGGCTCTCCACGCCCGCTGCCGCGTGCAGCCGGCGCACGAGGTCCTTGTGCGATCCGGGCGGCAGGCTGGAGACGAGGTCTTCGGTGATCTCGTGCTGCATATAGCGGTGCGGTGGGAAGACCGTGCTCACCGCAAGGACGCGGGTCATTGCTCCAACATAGGGACAGTGCGACGCCGGTGCCCTCAACCCGGTGCTCGTGGGCGCGCCGTCGCCTAGCGTGGGGCGATGCCCTCCACCACCGATGAAGGAGACTCCCGCCTCGTCGGCCCGGCCGTGCCCGGGGCAGCGGAACACCGGGCTGTCGCGGGCCTGCTGAAGTCGTGTCACCCGGTGCCCGCGGCGGGGGTGACCGTCCTGGCGGCGCTGCTCGCCGCCGCGTTCGGGCTCGACCCGGCCTCGGCGGTGCGGGCGGTGGCGGCGGTCGCCGCGGGCCAGTTGTCGGTGGGCTGGTGCAACGACCGGCTGGACCTGCGGCGTGACCGGGCAGCCGGACGGCGGGACAAGCCGCTCGCCACGGGGGCGGTACGGCCGGTCACGGTGGGCACGGCGGCCTGTGCGGCCCTGCTCGTGTGCGTCGCCCTGTCGCTGGCCTGCGGGGTGCCGGCCGGTGCGGTCCACCTCATCTGCGTCGCCGCCGCCTGGGCCTACAACCTGTGGCTCAAACGTACCGTCCTGTCCTGGCTGCCGTACGCCCTCGCCTTCGGTCTGCTCCCGGCGTTCTTGACGCTGACTCTCCCGGGCAGCCCCTGGCCGCCGCTGTGGCTGACCGTCGCGGCGGCGCTCCTCGGCACCAGCGCCCACTTCGCCAATGTGCTGCCGGACATGGAGGACGACATCGAGGGCGGGGTGCTCGGACTTCCGCAGAGGATCGGCCGCCGTGGATCCGTGGCGTCGGCGGCGGTCCTGGCCCTCGCCTCCTGTGTGGTGCTCACGGTGGGTCCGACCGGCCGGGTGGCTCCGACGGGCGCGGGAGTGATCGCGGTGACCCTCGCGCTCTGCCTCTACGCGGCGGCCGGCCCGCCCGCTCTGACACGTGGCCGCGGGCCGTTCGTCGTCGTCCTGGCCATGGCCGGTCTCGACGCGGCACTCCTGGTGCTTGCGGGAGGCGCGCCGCTCACCGGGCAGCCCGGGCCGTGAACGTGGCCCGACGTGGCGGCTCGTGCCCCGGAAATCGCGGACGGCCCGGAAACGGCGGCGTGAGCCCCCGCTCCGGACCGTCAACCGCCGTACGTCACCGCCGGGCGAGCAACTCCAGGGTGTCGATCACACGGTTGGAGAAGCCCCACTCGTTGTCGTACCAGGCGACCACCTTGACATGGCGGCCGTCCACCCGGGTCAGCGCCGAGTCGAAGATCGACGAGGCCGGGTTGCCGGTGATGTCGGACGACACCAGCGGGTCGTCGGAGTACTCCAGCACGCCCGCGAGCGGCCCCTCGGCCGCGGCACGGTAGGCGGCCAGCACGTCCTCGCGCGTCACGTCACGCGCGACCGTCGTGTTCAGCTCGACGATGGAGCCCACCGGGACGGGCACCCGGATCGAGTCGCCCGACAGCTTGCCGTCGAGGTTCGGCAGGACGTGACCGATCGCCTTGGCCGCGCCCGTGGTGGTCGGCACGATGTTGACCCCGGCGGCGCGGGCGCGGCGGGGGTCGCGGTGCGGGCCGTCCTGGAGGTTCTGCTCCTGGGTGTACGCGTGCACGGTCGTCATGAACCCGTGCTCGATCCCGGCGAGTTCGTCCAGCACCGAGGCCAGCGGGGCGAGCGCGTTCGTGGTGCACGAGGCGTTGGAGACGATGGTGTGCGTGTCGGCGTCGTACGCGTCGTTGTTGACCCCGAACGCGAGGGTGACGTCGGCGCCCTCCGAAGGCGCGCTGACCAGGACCTTCCTCGCGCCCGCGTCCAGGTGGGCCCGGGCGGCCTTGGCCGAGGTGAAGCGGCCCGTCGCCTCCAGTACGAGGTCCACGTCCAGCTCGGCCCACGGCAGCGAGGCCGGCTCGCGCTCGGCCAGCACCTTGATGCGGTGGCCGTCGACGACCAGCGTGTCCCCGTCCACGGTCACCGGGCGGCCGAGCCGGCCGGACGTCGAGTCGAACGCGAGCAGCCGCGCGAGGGCGACGGGCTCGGTGAGGTCGTTGACGGCGACGACCTCCAGATCACTGTCGCGTTCGAGGAGCGCGCGCAGCACATTGCGTCCGATACGGCCGAATCCGTTGATGGCGATACGAGTCATGAGTGTTGTCCGTCCCTTCGGTTCGCCTCCAGCCTCGCGCGCGAGGCCCGACGGTGGCAGTGGCGTGAGCGCCACGGTTCGCAAGGATCCCGCCACGGGCGCTCGGGAGGCCTCCCGACGCCCGGGCACGGTCAGACCCTGCCCCTACTGGCCGCGGGTGAACGTCCGCCGGTACTCCGTGGGTGTGGTCCCCAGCACGCGCTGGAAATGCAGCCGCAGATTCGCCCCCGTCCCCAGCCCCACGTCGGTCGCGATCTGCTCCACGCTGTGCTCCGAACGCTCCAGCAGCTCACGCGCCATGTCGATACGGGCGCGCATGACCCACTGCATGGGTGTGTACCCGGTGTCCTCGGCGAAGCGTCGCGAGAACGTCCGCGCCGACACCGCCGCGTGCCGGGCCAGCGCCTCCAGCGTGAGGGGCTCGTCCAGGCGGTGCAGCGCCCACTCCCGGGTGGCGGCGAACCGCTCGCCCAGCGGCTCGGGCACACTGCGCGGCACGTACTGCGCCTGTCCGCCGCTGCGGTACGGGGCCGCGACCAGGCGGCGGGCCGCGTGGTTGGACGCGGCCACGCCGAGGTCGCGGCGCAGGATGTGCAGGCACAGGTCGATGCCCGAGGCGGCACCCGCCGAGGTGAGCACCGTGCCCTCGTCCACGAACAGGACGTTCTCGTCCACCCGTACCCGGGGGTGTTTCTCGGCGAGGGCCCGGGTGTAGTGCCAGTGCGTGGTCGCTCGCCGGCCGTCGAGCAGGCCGGTGGCGGCGAGCGCGAACGCGCCCGTGGAGATCGCGGCGAGCCGGGCGCCCCGGGTGTGGGCGGCGACCAGCGCGTCGAGGACGTCCCGCGGTGGATCGGCGCGGCCGGGGAACCGGTAGCCGGGGACGAAGACGAGATCGGCCCAGGTGAGCGCGGAGAGACCGTGGGCGACGGAGTAGGACAGCCCGTCGCCCCCGGTCACGAGCCCGGGCACCGCCCCGCACACCCGTACTTCGTACGGCATGCTCGCGCGGGTCGTGAAAACCTGCGCGGGAATGCCGACATCGAGTGGCTTGGCGCCTTCGAGCACGAGGACGGCGACGCGTCGCAGGGGGGAGGAGGGTGGCACGGGACAAGCGTACGAGGGTGGTTGGCACCGGGCGGCCAGGAGGTGCCTCGGCACACGAGTCCGAGGCGCGGATAGCCGCAAGGGTTGTCCGGGTGCGTGGGAGTGCGAGGCGGCTCGGTGTCGTCGGAGGGCGCATACCCTGCGCTCCATGCGCGCGCCGCGCGCCGCTCAGGGGCGGCGCCAGTCGTCGCCGGTGAGGTGGGAGCCGGCCATCGGGCCCATCCGGAGCATGCCGCCGTCCACGGTGTAGGACGCGCCGGTGACGTAGGAGGCGTCCGGGCCGGCGAGGAAGGCGATGACGGCGGCGACCTCCCGGGCGTCACCGGGGCGGCCGAGCGGAACGCCGGGGCGGTGCGTGGCGTGCACGTCCGAGTCCTCCTGGCCGGTCATCGGGGTGGCGATCTCGCCGGGCGCGACCGCGTTCACCGTGATGCCGTGCTCGGCCAGTTCCAGGGCCATCGTCTGGGTGAGCAGACCCAGGCCGCCCTTGGCCGCGCAGTACGGGGCCGCCCCCACTCGTGGCTGGTGTTCGTGGACCGACGTCACATTGATGATCCGGCCGCCGTCGCCCTGCTCGATCATCCGCCGCGCCGCCTTCTGCCCGCACAGGAACGGGCCCACCAGGTCCACGTCCAGGACCCGGCGCAGATCCTGCTCGCTCAGGTCGAGGAACGGTGTGGCCGTACCGGTACCGGCGTTGTTCACGAGGACGTCCAGACGGCCGAGCCGGGTGCACAGGTCGTCCATCGTCTCCAGGGCCTCCGGCAGGCGGGTGAGGTCCATGTGGCCCACCACGGCCCGGCGGCCCGTGGCCCGGACCTCCTCGGCGGTCTCCTGGGCGCCCTTCTCGTCGCTGTGCCAGGTGATGGCGACGTCCATGCCCGCGTTGGCCAGGCGGACGGCGGTGGCGCGCCCGATCCCGGAGTCGGATCCGGTGACCAGAGCGGTCTTGGTCGCGGGCGAGGTGGGGGCGGACATGCGGATCTCCTCGTGGTCGTGCTTCGGCCTCACTTCTCACGTGATGCATCGCTGTACCCGGCAGGCATACCGGGCAAACGCGGCACGTGCCGGCGCCGAGGCCGCCCCATGTCGGCACTTCGCCCCGGCCGGTGAACGGCACCGGCCGGGGCGAAGCGCTTTCCGTGAGACGTCACACGGTCAGATGCGCGATGTCCTGCGGGTCGAGCCCGGTCAACTGCGCGATGCGCGAGGCCGGAACACCCGCGGTCAGAGCCCGGTGGACGAGCGCCTGCCAGTCCTCGGTCGTCTCGCGGAACTCCAGCAGCTCGGTCTCCAGGTCAGTGACGGACTGCGGCGCGCACTCCTGCTGGACTCGTACGGTCTCCTCCTCGCTCAACGGCACCGGCAGGCGTTCGGCGTCCTGGGGGATGAACGCCTCGGCACCGGCGGGCAGGATCCGGACGTGTTCGGAGGAGGCGGAGACCCCGTGGGCCTGGAGCCAGCCATGGACGGCCGGAGTCTGTGAGCATTCGAGCTCTCCGACGGCGGCCAGGGCGGCCCCCAGCCGGGGGTGCCGCTCGGGAAGGAGGAAGAGGTAGGCGTCGTCGGCCATCGAGGGCAATCGCTTTCTCTAACGGACAGCAGCGTCCCACGATGCTAACGCCCCACGATGTCCGGCTCCTTGCCGCCGGGGGCCCTCACGGTGCGGGCGCGGCGCAACGGGGGAGGGAGGGGCGGTCCTTCGTACGAACGGCGGGCAACCATGCGGTGGCGGGCCGTGCCACGGCGGTCCCGGTGCCCGGCAGACGGACCCGGAACCAGAGAGTGGAAGTCAGGTCCTCCTCGTCGATGATCGGCAGTCCCCGCGGCAGCTGGCACTCCGCGTGGAGGACGTCGCCGTGCCACACCCGGGTGCCCACGACGTTGTCGGCGGTGTAGGGCCGCAGCGGGTCGATCGCGAGGCCGAGGCTGCACTGCCCCTCGCGGTCCGCACGGTCCTGGCAGCCCCGCTCGGCGTTGAACACCCTTATACGGGCGGGCCCTTGCTCCTCGCCGCCGCCCCCCGCCGCGTACGCCCAGAGCGCGGCGCCCGCCGCCGCGCACCCGGTGACGGTCAGCAGCGCGGCCCGGCGCAGGCGGCGCCGGACGCGGGACCGGCGGGGGAGTGCGGCGCGGGACGGCCCGGTGGTGCCTTCGACGGTGTGGGCCCGGATGCGTTCGAGGAGGCTCTCGGCCGTGTGCGGGGCGCGGGCCGCGTGGGTGGGGGCGAGGCAGTCGACGGCGAGGGCCCGCCAGAACTCCGGCAGGGCGCCGTCCAGCCGTAACGCCGCCCGGCCCTCCGCGTACTCCTGTACGGCCGCGCCGCGCGCGGTCGGTGTGGCGCCGGGGAAGGGATAGGCGCCCTGGGCGAAGATCTCGTGGACGACGATGCCGAGCGCCCAGATGTCGGCGCTGGGACGCATCTGGATGCCGCGCTCGGCGAGCGGCTCGCGCCACCGCTCGGGCGGAAGGTAGTCCAAGGTGCCCATCGGGGCCGTCCAGCCGTGGGTGCCGGTCAGTTCGATGGCGAACCCGAAGTCCGACAGGCGCACCTCGCCGTCCCGGCCGATGAGGATGTTCTCGGGCTTGAGGTCGGCGTGCACCCAGCCGCTGCGGTGCATGTGCTCCAGGCCCTCGCAGATGCCCGTGACGAGCCGGGCGCCCTCGGCCTCGGTCACCGGCGCCGCGAGCAGTTCACGCAGGCTGCCCCGGGCCCGCTCCATGACCAGGACGATCGCGCCGTCCAGGGACGGCCGGTCGGGCGCGCTGAGCACCAGGGAGTCGAGGAGCCGGATGAGCCTCGGGTGGCCCGCCTCACGGCCCAGTTCGAGTTCGCGGCGGGCGGACTCGGCCACGCTGCGCGCCTGGCGGGGCGCCAGCCCGGCGGTCGGCATGACCTTGAGGGCGACCTCGTGCCCGTCCGCGTCCGGTTCCGTGCCGTCCGCCGGGCGCTCACCCGCGGGTTCCGCCGCCCGCCCGGCGTAGACGGTGGCCCAGGCGCCCGCTCCGATGGGCTCGCCGACGATCCAGGAACCGATCCGGTGGCCCACCGGCAGGAGTTCCGGCTCGCCGCTGTCCGCCCCGAGCACCCTGCTCCGTGCCATCACCGCGTCCTAACGTCCACGCCCGGCCGGCTCGGTGCGCGGTGGCAACAGGGCGAGGTGCTCCTCCCGTACGATCCCGAACTTCAGGGCGAGGGCGACAACGGCCTCGCGCTTGCCGTTGCGGCGGGCCGCCCGGTCGGCGTCTTCGGAGGCCGTCGTCACGGCGATGCGCAGCTTCTCGTCGGCGAGGTAGTCGATGTGCGAACTGACCGCGCGGGCTGTCAGACCGGCGCCGTCGCCATGGCCGCGGAGCCGCTCGACGATCTGCGGGGTGGTCGGCACGGCGACCGGCGACCGGTCGCGCAGCCACGGCTCACAGAGCGCCACGAGCACCAGGAAGTACGTGGCGCTCTCGTCCAGCGAGTACGCGGTGAGGGTACGGCTCTCCCAGGAGCCACCGCCGAGCGCGTGCGGGTCCAGATAGACGTGGTCGGGCGCGAACACCTGGAAGGAGAGCGGGGTTTCACGGCGGGAGGGCAGCACCACCCGGGCGAACTCGAACGGGATGGGCGCGCCGACGCGGCGCGGCGGCACACGTAAGTACTCCCCGGCGCCTTCCGGGTTCTCGACCAGATAGCCGTGGGTGGCGCTGAGGTTGCTGAGCTGCCAGTGGTCGTCCGTCGCCCGGATCTCACCGGCGAGACGGGACACCGACTCGTCGGCGAGGCGGAGTTCGACGGGTGTGCGGGCCGAACCACGCCCGAAACGGACGCGTTCCCCGGGGCCGAGCCGCAGCGTCACCGCGTCGTCGCCGTCCCCTTCCGGCAGATGGATGACTATCCCGCTCACCGCTCCCCCGTCCCGCGTGCCGACCGTCCCCGTTGTCCGACAGAGGGAACGTTACCGTCTGTCCACGGCGTTTCACCGCGTGGCTTGCGCCACTTCGGCGCGCCGCCGCGAACGGCCGGAACCGTTCGCGGCGGCGCGCCGAAGTGGCGCAAGCCACGCGGTGAAACGCCGTGGACAGA
>NZ_JBJHPC010000227.1:0-10711 GCF_045257485.1 Streptomyces sp. YS-3
CCCCCGCCTCGCCCTCCTGGTGGCGCGACCCGATCATCAAGGACGGCACCACGGGCCCGGTCGGCACCGGTTATCTGTGGGGCGCCGACGACGCCGACCCGGCCGTCGGCCTCGCGGGCGCCGGTGCGCGTGCCAGGAAGGCGGACCGGGCCGGCAAGGCGGCCGACCGGGCCACCCGCGGCCCGCGTTCCATCGGCGGGTTCGTCTTCCTGCTCGCCCTGCTCGCGGCGGGCGCCGGCACCGCGGGCGCCTGGAGCCACCAGCCGCTGGGCACCGCCCTCCAGATCGGCCTGGCCGCGGCCCTCGCGGTCTTCGGTCTCGGCCTGGTCATCAGCGCGTTCGCGGGACGCACCGGGTTCGGCACGCTCTTCATGGCGGTCCTCACGGCCGCCCTGCTGGCCGGCGCCTCGGCGCTGCCCAAGACCATCACCACCCAGTGGACCAGGACCGACTGGGCCCCGGCCGCAGCCGCCGACGTACAGCCGTCGTACGCGCTGGGATCGGGCGAGGGCACCCTCGATCTGAGCAGGGTCGTGGTGCCGGCCGGGCAGAGCGTGCGGACGCGCGCGGAGGTCGGCGCCGGGCGGCTCAAGGTCGTCGTGCCCCTGGGCGCGACCGTGAAGGCACACATCGTGGTGGGCGTCGGAGACGTCCAGCTGCCCACCGAGAAGCCGGAGGACGTCGACATCCAGCCCAACCAGAAGAAGACCGTGACCCTGCCGCCGCCCGCCGGGGCGAAGCCGGCCGGGACCCTGGAGCTCGATCTGCACGTCTCCATCGGCCAGGCGGAGGTGGACCGTGCCGCGTCATGAGTTCCGGCCGGGGCGGCTGGTCGCGGGAGTGGTCATGCTGGCCACCGCCGCCCTGTTCGGGGGTGATGCCGCCGGCGCGTGGCAGACGCCCTGGTACGAGGCGATCCCGCTGGTCTGCGGCGGGCTCGGCCTCGCCGGGCTGGCCAGCTGGGCCGGTTACGCGGTGCGCAGACGGCGCCGCGACGCCAGCCAGGCGTCGGCGGACAGCAGCGGTGTCCCGGCGAGCACCAGCGGCAGCCAGGCCATCAGATAGGCCAGGTCGTTGCCGTAGTAGTAGGGCGTGGTCGCCCAGCTCACGGTCAGCCACAGGCTCAGCGAGATCAGCGCGCCGCCGAGCGCCGCGAGCCGGCCGAACAGGCCGATCAGGATGCCGAGGCCCACGGCCACCTCGCCGATGGCGATGGCGTATCCGAAGCCGACCGGGCTCTTGAGCGCGAGATCGACGAGGGCGGGGATCGCGGAGCTGTCGCGCACCGAGTGCATCAGCTCGCCGATCGAGCCGCTGCCGCTCGCCTTGAGGGTGGTGGTGCCGCCGGTCATCTTGTCGAACCCGGCGTAGACGAACGTGACGCCGAGGAAGACGCGCAGCGGCAGCAGCGCGTACCTGCCGGCCGTCTCCCGCAGCCCCCGCGAGCCCCCGCCGGTGGTCGTCCCGCCGCGTCTGCGGGCCAGATTTCCGTGTGCCATCGCCGTTCCCGCCTTCCGTAACCCCTGTCACCAGACCATACGTACGGAAGCGGCGGCCGGCTCAACCGGTTCACCTCTCAACCGGTTCGCCGCTCCGCCCGTTCACCTCTCAACCGGCTTTCGGCCGGGCGGCGCCGCTCAGTCGGTCACGTCGATGGTCACCCGGTTCGTCTCCAGGCCCGCCGCCGTCACCACCCGCACCTCCACCCGCCCCGGCTCGACGTCCACCGGGACCGGCACGGTCAGCACGGTGTCGCTGGGATTGGCGAAGCCGCCGGCGACCGGCACCAGCGGCACATGGACATGGACGGCGCCGATCCGCACGACCATCCGGGCGAGGCGGTCGGGGGTGCCCGCTCCGGGCGGTACGAATCCGACGCCGCGGATCTCGATGTCGTCACCGGTACGGATCGGCGCGTCCAGGTCGCCCGCCTCGCGCGCCCGGACCACCGAGAGCACGACGGGACGACCGCCTTCGGCGTACTTCCCCGCGAAGTACGTCAGCGCGGACACGGCCACCAGGAAGGCCAGCGCCCACGGCAGATCGGGCAGCCGGTCGGGCCGCCGGGCCAGGCGCACGGCGGCGAACAGCACGGCGACCGTGGAGACCAGGACGTACTGGACGTCCGCGAAGCTGCCGCGCCCGGCGTCGTCGGTGAGCAGATCGGCGGCGCGCGGCCGTTCCGCGCGCACCTTCTGCAGCCGCTGGCCCGCGATACGGATGGCCACCACCCGGCGCACCACCACGGTCACCGCGCTGACCAGCGCGACCACCGCCAGCAGGCCCGCGCCACGGGAGAGTTCGAGGCCGCGGATCAGCGTGTCGCGCTCCCCCGCGCGGGACGCCCCGGCCAGCCGTACGGCGAGGAGCAGCACCGTGAAGGCCACGAGCAGCACCCAGGCCCCGGCCACCGCGCGCGAGGTGGAGAGCCGGTTGTCCTCGCCGACGACCGGCGCGAGGACTCCGCCGCGCGCCCGGTGCAGCCACCCCGCGCCGCTCAGCACGACCGCCACCACCAGGGCGGCGACCAGCCCGGCGGTCCTGGCGTGGTTCCAGCCGGTGCCGATCGCGGTGAACGCCTCCACCAGGGCCAGCACCGCGACGCCCGCCCACACCACCGCCAGGGTGGCCGGCCAGACCGCGGCGGGCCAGGCCTGCCCCGCCTCGCGGCCCCGCTCGGCCAGCGTCCGGGCGGACTGGGTGAGCTCGTCCGACACCCATTGGCGGGACGCCCCGGCGGAGTGCGCGACCGCGGCGGGCAGCCCCTCCCCGGCGGCGAGACCGTCACGCTTGGCCAGGAACGCCGCCACCGCGCGCCGGTGACCGTCCCGCGCCCCGGGACCGCAGTCACCACCGCATTGCCGAGCCTCCTGCACCGCCACGGAAATCTCGCCCTTCCCTCAAGTCCTGCCGACTGTCAGGGAATTGTGCCGCAAGAAAACCACCCCCATGTCGACAGGGGCACACGACAGGGGTGATTGACGCTCCATCAAATTGACGTGTTACGACAGCAGTTCGGGCTCCGATTCACTGATCTGGCCCCACAGCGGCTGGTAGTTGATCCACGCGACGAGGTCGCTGCCCAGCTGGTCGCGGGTGGTGACCGCGTCCCGGCGCGCGATGGGCACGGGCTTCCCGGCCGCCCGCGCCAGCAGCTGCACCTCGGCGCACCGCTCCATCGACAGGAACCACCAGGCCGCCGCGTCGACCGAATCGCCCACGGTCAGCAGCCCGTGGTTGCGCAGGATCACCGCCTTGTACGCGCCGAGCGCCGCCGCGATCCGGCGCCCCTCCTCGGCGTCGACGACCACTCCCGTATAGGCGTCGAAGAGCGCGTGGTCCTCGAAGAAGGCGCACGCCTGCTGGGTGTAGGGCTCGATCAGCTCGCCCAGCGCCGCCAGCGCGCGCCCGTGCACCGAGTGGGTGTGGGCCACCGCCACCACATCGGGCCGGGCCCGGTGCACCTGGGCGTGGACCGCGAACGCCGCCTGGTTGACGTGGTGGCGGCCCTCGACGACCTGGCCCTCCCCGTTGACCAGCACCAGCCCGCCCGCGGTGACCCGCGCGAACGGGACCCCGAACGGATTCACCCAGTAGCAGTCCTCGAACTCGGGGTCGCGCGCCGAGATGTGCCCCGAGACCCCCTCCTCGCAGCCGGCCCGCGCGAGCAGCCGCAGGGCCCCGGCCAGCCGCTCCTTGCGGTACCGGCGTTCCTCGGCCGCGGTGGGGTGGACGGGCGGCAGGGTGAAGTGGAGCCGGTCCACCGGTACGGGGTCGGGGCCGGGCCGCTGCGGGAAGTCGGTCATGGCCGGGAAGTTACCGCGCGTTCTCGCAGGTGAACAGAGCCGTGCGGGAGTGGATACGACGGCGCCGCCGCACCCGTGATCGGGGGCGGCGGCGCCGGTCTGTCGCGGGGGGAGTCCTACTCCCACTCGATCGTGCCCGGCGGCTTGCTCGTCACGTCGAGGACGACGCGGTTGACGTCGGCCACCTCGTTGGTGATGCGCGTCGAGATCTTCGCCAGCACGTCGTACGGCATCCGCGTCCAGTCCGCCGTCATGGCGTCCTCGGATGAGACCGGGCGCAGCACGATCGGGTGGCCGTAGGTGCGGCCGTCGCCCTGGACGCCGACGCTGCGGACGTCCGCGAGCAGCACGACCGGGCACTGCCAGATCTCGCGGTCGAGGCCGGCCGCCGTCAGCTCCTCGCGGGCGATGGCGTCGGCCTCGCGCAGCAGGTCGAGGCGGTCCTTGGTGACCTCGCCGACGATACGGATGCCCAGGCCCGGGCCCGGGAACGGCTGGCGCTGGACGATCTCCTCCGGCAGGCCGAGCTCCTGGCCGACCATCCGGACCTCGTCCTTGAACAGCTTGCGCAGCGGCTCCACGAGCTGGAACTCCAGGTCCTCCGGGAGCCCGCCCACGTTGTGGTGCGACTTGATGTTCGCGGTGCCGGTGCCGCCGCCGGACTCCACGACGTCCGGGTACAGGGTGCCCTGGACGAGGAAGGCGACCTCGGGGCCGTCCTCCTGGAGGATCTCCACCTGGGCCTGCTCGAAGACGCGGATGAACTCGCGGCCGATGATCTTCCGCTTGGTCTCCGGGTCGGAGACGCCGGCCAGCGCGGTGAGGAATCGCTCCTGCGCGTCGACGACCTTCAGCTGCACGCCGGTGGCGGCCACGAAGTCCTTCTCGACCTGCTCGGTCTCGCCCTTGCGCATCAGGCCGTGGTCGACGTACACGCAGGTCAGCTGGGAGCCGATGGCCTTCTGGACGAGGGCGGCGGCGACCGCGGAGTCCACGCCGCCGGACAGACCGCAGATGGCGCGCTTGGTGCCGACCTGCTCACGGATGAGGGCGACCTGCTCCTCCACGACGTTGTGCGTCGTCCAGGTGGGCTCGATGCCCGCGCCCCGGTAGAGGAAGTGCTCCAGGATCTGCTGGCCGTGCGTGGAGTGCATCACCTCGGGGTGGTACTGCACGCCGTACAGCTTCTTCTCGTCGTTCTCGAAGGCGGCGACCGGCACGACGTCCGTGGACGCGGTGACGGTGAAGCCCTCCGGCGCGGCCGAGCAGGCGTCGCCGTGCGACATCCACACCGACTGCTCGGTGGGCGTGCCCTCGAAGAGCGTGGAGCCGGCCTTGGAGACGTGCAGGGGCGTGCGGCCGTACTCGCGCGCGCCGTTGTCGTCGACCGTGCCGCCGAGCGTGGTCGCCATCAGCTGGAAGCCGTAGCACATGCCGAAGACCGGGACGCCGGCCTCGAAGATCTCGCGCTCCAGGACGGGGGCGCCCTCCGCGTAGACGGAGGAGGGGCCGCCCGAGAGGATGATCGCCTTCGGGTTCTTGGCCAGCATCTCGGCCACGGGCATCGTGCTGGGCACGATCTCGCTGTAGACCCGGGCCTCACGGACGCGACGGGCGATGAGCTGTGCGTACTGGGCGCCGAAGTCGACAACGAGGACTACGTCCGGGTTGGATGCGGGCGCGGCAGCTGGGGACGCTGATGACACTGGCGGCCTTCCGGCGAAAGGAGGGGGTCGGTAATCCGATTCTACCGGGGAGCGGCGCGGAACCTTTCGTCTCACCATCCGAACCGGGATTGGCCCGCCCCGGGGCCGTCGGTCCATACTGTCGCCATGCGCGAGCACCAGACCTTCGTCTTTACCTATGGCACCGGCCCGACCGGCTGCCATGGTGATGCTGCTTGAGCTACTGACAAGCCACTTCCCAGAGCGCCCCGGGCCGACAAGGCCCGGGGCGCTCTGTCGTTTCCGGACCGTGCCGCCCCGGGATACCCCAGACCCGAGGAGTCCCCATGTCCGTCACCCCCGCGGAGAAGACCGGCGCCCGCACCGACGAGGCCGCCACCGTGATCACCGGTGCCCGTGAGCGCATCGACGCGCTCGACGACCGCATCATCGGCCTGATCCAGGAACGCATGGCCGTCTCGGCCGTCATCCAGGAGTCCCGGATCGCCTCGGGCGGGCGCCGGGTGAACCTGAACCGCGAGATGGAGGTGCTCGCGCACTACCGCGACGCCCTGGGCAGGCCCGGTACCGCGCTGGCGATGACGATGCTGGAGCTGTGCCGGGGCCGTATCTGAGGCGGGCACGGCATCTGGGTCCGGGGGCCGCGAGGGCGGCTGCCACGCGTGCGTGGGTGCGGTCCGCGCCTGGGTGCGGCGCGTGCGTGGGCGCGGCGCGTGCGGGTCCGGTACGTGGGGGGCCGGCGCAGCCTCACCCGTCCGGCGCCGTGACCGGCCGGTGTCCCGCTTCGTTGGTCAGCGTGTCCGTGCCAGCCAGGGGCGGGCCAGAAGAAACCACGCGTGGCTCCGCTGGGGCGTGTGACGTGCCGATGGCACGTCGTGGGACCTCGCCCCAGCGCGCGTGACCGGTCGGCAGGGGACAGCAGCCCGGTCACCCCTTAAAGAGCGGTCGGCACCGGGGACGCCCGGGGCCGGCCGCATCCGGCCCAGACGGTTGCGCGGCCCGCAGCCCATCCCGCACGATACAGAGACAAGTCCCCCATCACCGTACAGAGCGACCGTGAGTAGCCGATACCACCCGTGCGCCCCCCGCACGCCCGGCCGGCGATCCGACGCTCGTCCACCAGCGGCGCTGCCCCCCGGTGCCGCCCCCGCGGCACCGACGCTGCCCTGACGTCGGTGCCGACGGCCGAGGGCCCCGCGGAGCCATCCCCAGGACGGATGGCCCGATGCGGGGCCCTTCGCTCTGCCCGGCCCCGGTGCCGCGCCCCCGCCGATGGTTGCCTCGGCGGTCGCCTTTGGCGCGATCCGTACGCCGCGGGACCCCTGGTGTGACAGGGAGCACATAAGAATTCTGTGAGTCCTGGGACAACTATTGACAGGATTGGCGGGTCATTCATGCGGAACCAACGGCCCCGCCCACGCGGCGAGCGGCCCACGGACGAGCGGGGAGCGCTGCACTCGGAGGGGGGTGCAGCGCTCCTCGTTTTCTTGCGTATGGCCGAAGACGGCCCCTCAGCCCGCTCTGCCCGCTCGGTCCGCTCAGCCCACTGAGTCCGCCGGGGAACCGGCCTTGGCCGGTACCGTCGGCATCCCCAGGAACGGCAGCCGCAGCGCACCGAACGCGTCCGCCGGGACCGCCGGTGCCTTCGGTGCCACCGCAGCGACCCGTACGTACGGCTGCCCCTGCGCCGGGCGCGGGTCGGCCTCACCCTTGTTCGGCCACAGCGACATCGCCCGCTCGGCCTGGGCCGTGATCGTCAGGGACGGGTTGACGCCCAGGTTCGCCGAGACGGCGGCGCCGTCCACCACCGAGATGCCCGGGTGTCCGTAGAGCCGGTGGTACGGGTCGATCACGCCCTCCTCGGCCGTCGCCCCGATCGGGCAGCCGCCCAGGAAGTGCGCGGTCAGCGGGGTGCCCATCAGCTCCCCCACGTTTGAGCCGGCAAAGCCGTTGATCTCGGCGGCTATCGCCGTCGCCGCCTCGGAGGCCGCCCTGATCTGCTTCGGGTTCGGCGCGCCGTGGCCCTGGCGTGCGGTGAGCAGGCCCTTGCCGACGCCGTCCGGCTTCAGATACGTGGTGAGCGAGTTGTCCAGGGACTGCATCACGAGGCCGATGATGGTCCGCTCCGACCAGCGGCGGTTGCTCAGCGAGCGGGCGAGGAGCGCGGGGTGCTTCACCGCGTTCGCCAGCCAGCCCAGCGCGAGCGAGGAGCCCTCCGCGTACGGCACCTGGAGGATGGACATCCCGCCCATGGCGTTCGAGCCCCGGCCGTAGCGGACCGGCTCGATGTGGGTGTTCTCGTCGGGGTGGACCGAGGACGTGATGGCGACGCCGCGGGTGAAGTCGGCGCGCGCGGCGCCGTGCGCCTTGCGGTAGCGGCGGTTGTCGGTCTGCGCCCCGACCAGCGCCTCGGAGTTGGTGCGGGTCAGCTCGCCGAGCCGCTTGGAGAGGTAGGGCAGCTGGCCGCCCGCGCGCATCCGGTGCAGCAGGGTCTGAGTGCCGTAGGTGCCCGCCGCGATCACCACGCGCCGCGCGGTGAAGAGGCGGCCCGTGCCCTTCCTGCGGTTGTCCGTGGGCAGTGTGGCGACCGCGTAGCCGCCCCGCGAGTCGTCGGTGACCGAGACGACCGTCGTCATGGGGTGGACGACCGCGCCCGCCTTCTCGGCGAGGTAGAGGTAGTTCTCGTTGAGGGTGTTCTTGGCGCCGTGCCGGCAGCCCGTCATGCACTCGCCGCACTCCACGCAGGCCTTGCGGGCCGGGCCCGCCCCGCCGAAGTACGGGTCGGCGACCTGCTCCCCCGGCCGCGCCCTGACGGTGCCCTCGGCGTCCTGCCCGTCGCCGAAGAACACCCCGACCGGCGCCATGTGGAAGGTGTCGCCCACCCCCATCCGCTGCGCCGCCGCCTTGAGGTGGACGTCGGAGGGGGTCATGGTCGGGTTGAGCCGGACCCCGAGCATGCGCTTGGCCTGCTCGTAGTAGGGGGTCAGCTCCTCCTGCCAGTCGGTGATGTCCTTCCACTGAGGGTCGTCGAAGAACTGCTTCGGCGGTACGTAGAGGGTGTTGGCGTAGTTGAGCGAACCGCCGCCGACGCCCGCGCCGGCCAGCACCATCACGTTGCCGAGGAGATGGATGCGCTGGATGCCGAACATCCCCAGCCTCGGCGCCCACAGGTAGTTCTTGATGTCCCAGGAGTTCTTCGGCAGCGTGCCGGGCGTGAAGCGGCGGCCCGCCTCCAGGACGCCCACCCGGTAGCCCTTCTCGGTCAGCCGCAGGGCCGTCACCGAGCCGCCGAAGCCGGAGCCGACGACCAGGACGTCGTAGTCGTACGCCCCCTCGTCCTCCGGCTGGAGTTCCTGGTTCCGGGCGCGCGTCTCCTGGGGCATCGGCTCTCCTCGTACGAAACAGAAAGGGCGGGCGGGGCGGGGGTCAGCGCAGACGCAGGGCCTTCATCGCCTTCAGGCTGCGGGTCATGAAGGCCGCGTACTTCTCGTCGTCCATCCCGAAGGACGGCGCGAGCGGCAGCAGCCGCTGCTGGGCGACGGTCTGGGCCTCGGTGTACTTGAGGATGCCCTCGGAGCCGTGGCGCCGGCCGAGGCCGGAGTCCTTCATGCCGCCCATCGGGGACTGGACGCTGCCGTAGGCCGGGGCGTACCCCTCGTTGATGTTGACCGTGCCGGTGCGCAGCCGTGCGGCGACCTCGTGGCCGCGCCGGGAGTCCTTCGTCCAGACCGAGGAGTTGAGGCCGTACGGGGTCGCGTTCGCGGTCTCGATCACCTCGTCCTCGTCGGTGAACCGGTAGACGGAGACGACCGGGCCGAAGGTCTCCTCGGTGCAGACGGCCATCGGGGCCTCGACGCCCTCCAGGATGGTCGGCTCGTAGAAGAGCGGGCCGATGTCGGGGCGGGCGACGCCGCCCGCGACGAGCTTCGCGCCCTTGGCGACGGCCTCCTCGACGTGCCGGGTCACGGTCTCCAGCTGGCGCTCGCCGACCAGGGAGCCCATGTCGGCGCCGTACGCGAGGGAGTTGCCGAGCCGCATCGCCCGGGTGCGCGCGGCGAACCGCTCGATGAAGGCGTCCGCGACCGACTCGTGGACGTACAGCCGCTCGATGGAGATGCAGAGCTGGCCCGCCGAGGAGAAGCAGGCGCGGACGGCTCCCGCCGCGGCCTTCTCCACGTCGGCGTCGCGCAGCACCAGCATGGCGTTCTTGCCGCCCAGCTCCAGCGAGACGCCGACCAGCCGGGCCGCGGCGCCCTGGGCGACCTCGCGGCCGGTGCGGGTGGAGCCGGTGAAGGAGACGTAGTCGGCGTGGCGGACGACCTCGGGGCCGACGACCGGGCCCTCGCCCAGGACCACCTGGAACACCTCGGCGGGAAGGCCCGCCTCGATCAGCAGGTCCCGGGCCCACAGCGCGGTGAGCGCGGTCTCGGTGTCGGGCTTCATCACCACGGCGTTGCCGGAGACGAAGGCGGGCAGCGCGTCGCCGACGGACAGCTCGAAGGGGTAGTTCCAGGGCGCGATCTGCCCCACCACCCCGCGCGGCTGGCGCAGTTCGGTGACCTTGGTGAGGGTCGGCACCACGCCGGTGTGGCGCCTGGGGCGCAGATACGCGGGTGCCTTGCGCCCGTAGTGGCGCGCGGCCACGGCGACGGCCTGCACCTCCTCGTGGGCGTGGAGGCGGGCCTTGCCGGTCTCCAGCTGGATGAGGTCGAGGACCTCGGCCTGCCGGGCGAGGACCAGGTCGTGGAAGCGCAGCAGGACGGCGGCGCGCTCGCGGGCCGGGGTCGCGGCCCAGGCGGGCTGGGCGGCGCGGGCGCGGGCGAAGGCTCCGGCCACGTCGTCGGGGGTGGACTCGGGCAGGTCCGCCAGCTTCTCGCCGGTGAACGGCGTGTGGTTGGCCGTCCGGCCCGAGCCGGCGACTCCCCGGACGAGCTTGGCGACCACCTCGGGGGTGACCACATCGGCGGCGGTGCGGGCGCCCGCCGGGGCGGCGGCGACCGGGTTCGTACGGGTGCTGGTGGGCGTGGCCTGCGAGTCCGTCATGGGGGGAGCGTATGCCGGGCGGGGCCGTTTGGGTACCCGCCGGTAACAGTTTTCGGAACCCCCATGACCGCGCCAGCGACCACTGGCGGCATAAGCGCTGATCAGCGCGTTGTGCCCTGCTGGCCGCCCGCGAAGGCCGTGGTTCCCCGGCCGATTCCGGCGCGGGCAGGGCCGCCG
>NZ_JBJHPC010000228.1:0-10706 GCF_045257485.1 Streptomyces sp. YS-3
GGGCAGGGGGCGGGTGCCGGCGAACGGCGGCCGTTCGCCGGCGGGGCCGCTCAGTCGAACCAGCGCTGCGGGCGCGGGTCGGTGTTGCGCCAGATGTGCTTGATCTCCTGGTACTCGGCGAGCCCGGCGAGACCGAGCTCGCGGCCCGTCCCCGACTGCTTCATCCCGCCCCACTCGGCCTGCGGGACGTACGGGTGGAAGTCGTTGATCCACACCGTGCCCGCGCGCAGCCGGGCCGCCACGCGTCGCGCGCGTGCCTCGTCGCGGGTCCACACGGCCCCGGCCAGGCCGTAGATGGTGTCGTTGGCCAGGGCGAGGGCCTCGTCCTCGTCGCGGAACCGCTCCACGGTCAGCACCGGCCCGAACGACTCCTCCCGGACCACGGACATCGCGGCCGTGCACTCGTCCAGGACCGTGGGCAGGTAGTAGTGGCCGTTCGCGAGCGCCGGGTCGTCGGGGCGGGCGCCGCCGCAGCGCAGCACCGCGCCCTCGGCGAGCCCGTCCGCGACGTACGCCTCGACCTTGGCGAGATGGGCGGCGGAGATCAGCGGACCGCTGCGGGCCTGCTCGTCGAAGGGGCCGCCGAGCCTGATCTCCCGTGCGCGGCGCACCACTTCGTCGACGAAGCGGTCGTGCAGCGAGTCCTCGACCAGCAGGCGGGCGCCCGCCGAGCAGACCTGGCCGGAGTGCAGGAACACGGCGGTCAGCGCGTAGTCGACGGCCGTGTCGAAGTCGGCGTCCGCGAAGACGATGTTGGGGTTCTTGCCGCCGAGCTCCAGCGCGGTGCGCTTGACGGTGGCCGCGGCCGACGCCATCACACGCCGCCCGGTGGACAGTCCGCCGGTGAACGACACCAGGTCCACGCGCGCGTCCTCGGTGAGGGGCGCGCCGACCGCGGGGCCGGTGCCGAGGACCAGGTTGGCGACGCCCTCCGGCAGCCCGGCCTCGGTGAGCAGCCGCATCAGGATGATCGCGGTGTGCGGGGTCAGCTCACTGGGCTTGAGGACGAAGGTGTTGCCCGCGCCGATGGCGGGCGCGACCTTCCAGGCGGTCTGGAGCAGCGGGTAGTTCCACGGCGTGATCAGCGCGCAGACGCCCACCGGCTCGACGACGGTGCGGCTGTCGGTCTCCGGGTTGCCGGTGTCGACGACCCGGCCCGGGTCCTGCGAGGCGACCAGATGGCCGAAGTGCCGGAAGCAGTTGGCGATGTCGGCCATGTCGTACTCCGACTCGACCAGCCGCTTGCCGGTGTCCAGGGACTCGGCGCGGGCCAGCGCGGCGGCGTCACGCTCGATGAGACCGGCGACGCGCAGCAGGAGCGCGGCCCGCTCGGCGGCCGTCGTCCGGGGCCAGGGACCCCGGTCGAAGGCCTCGCGGGCCGCGGCCACCGCCGCAGCCGCGTCCTTGGGACCCCCCTCGTCGACCACGGCGACCGGCGAGCCGTCCGCCGGACAGCGGATCTCGCGGGTCTCCCCGTCGACGGCGGCGCTCCACCGGCCACCGATGAACAAATCAGGCATGACGCTCCTTGACTTCTGGTCACGAACAGAGGCGCCGCTACCCAGGTACGCACACTTCAGGCATGTGACGATGCCGATAGTTTGAGCGGCGGAACAGCGCGGGAACCGCGGTTTTCAGCGGCCGTCCGGGTCGGGTCCCAGGTGCTCCAGGACCCACTGGTGGAAGGCGCGGATGTGGTGTTCGCTGGGCACCAGCACGCCCCCGTCGCGGTACGCCCGCGAGTCCATGGCAGGCTGGGTGCGCTCGCACGCCTGGAAGTCCTGGAGATTGACGCGGTGGAACAGCTCCACCGACCGGGAGACGTCGGCCCCGTCCGCCACCACCCGTGGCGCGTACAGCCAGTCGCACTCGACGACCGTACGGTCCACGGCCCGCGGGAACATCCGGTGGACGATGACGTGGTCGGGCACCAGGTTCACGAACACCTGCGGGTTCACGGTGATCGCGTAGTAGCGGCGGTCCTGTTCGTCCGCGAGGCCCGCCAGACGTCCGAAACCCGCGCCGCCGTCCACGGTGAACCCCTCGGCGCCGCGCGCGAAGGCGGCGCCGTGGCCCACGTAGTACTGCGCGGCGAAGCCCTTGGCGAACTCCGGCAGCACATGGGTGAGTTCGGGGTGGATCGTGGCGCAGTGGTAGCACTCCATGAAGTTCTCGACGATCAGCTTCCAGTTGGCGGTCACCTCGTACGAGATCCGGCGGCCCAACGCCAGGTCCGCCGCCCCGTAGCGCTCCACCGCCGCCGGGTCGCCCAGGCGCTCGGTGGCGGCCCCGACCACCGTGTCCTCGAACGACGGCGGCTCCTCGGCCGGGCACACCCACGCGTAGCCGAGCCACTCGCGCAGGGCGACCCGCAGCAGCCCGCGCTCCTCGCGGTCCACGTCCGGCATCCGGGCCAGGTTCGGCGCCGCCACCAGCCGCCCGTCGAGGTCGTACGTCCAGGCGTGGTACGGGCACTGCAGGGTGCGCCGGACCGTGCCGCTCTCCTCGGCGCACACCCGGGCGCCCCGGTGCCGGCACACGTTGAGGAACGCCCGCAGGGCGCCCTCGCTAGTCCGCACCACCAGCACGCTCTCGCGGCCCACCTGGACCGTGCGGAAGGCGCCCGGCCGGTCGAGGTCGGCGGCGCGCACCGCGCAGAACCACAGCGCCTCGAAGATCCGCTCCTGCTCGCGGACGAAGACGGCCGGGTCGCAGTAGTAGCGGCCGGGCAGCGTCCGCAGCAGGCTCGGCGTGCGCTCGGCGGCCCCGGCGGTCACCGCGAGCCCCCCGCGGCGCCCGCGCCCGCCCCGGCAGCCGCGCCCGCGCCGAACCGGAGCGGGTCGAAGAGCCCGATCGGATGAGCCGTGCCGCCGTCCAGGGCGAGATCGGCGAGGATCTCGCCGACCACCGGCACGAACTTGAAGCCATGCCCGGAGAAACCACAGGCCACGGTGGTGGTCTCGGGGTGCGCGGGGTGCCGGCCGATGATGAAGTGCTCGTCCGGTGTGGTCGAGTACATGCAGGTCACGGCCCGCAGGAACGTTCCGGGCAGGGTGGGGGCCACCTGGCGCATCGCCGACGCCATGTCCTCGGCCTCGGCCGGGGCCACCGTACGGTCGAGGGTGTCCGGTGTGCAGGGCGTGCCGTTCTTGCGGAAGAACGCGGTCTTGACGCCGCCCGACGGCCCGTCGATGGCCGGGAAGCCGTACACCTGGACCCCGTCCGCCTCCTCCCACACGAAGACCGGCTGACGCCCGGGGAGGAAGGGTTCGACGCCGCCCTCGGGCCCGAACCAGTACATGACCTGCCGCTCGACGCGCACCGGCGCCCCGAGGTCCGCCAGCACCTCCGGCGCCCAGGCGCCCGGACAGATCACCAGCTGCCCGGCGGTCCAGCTGCGCCCGGCCGTGTGGACGCGGACGCCCCGGCCGCCCGGCAGCTCCTCCCAGCGGGTCACCGGCTCCTCGAAACGCAGCTCGGCCCCCGCCCCGGCGGCGAGCCGGAGGTGGGCCGCCACCATGGCCTCCGGCCGCAGCAGCCCCGCCCGCGTCTCGTAGAGCGCCACCTCGTCGTCGAGCGGGCTCATCGTCGGGAAGCGGCGCCGGATCTCGCGGGCGTCCAGCATCTCGTGCGGCAGATCCCACGCGCGGGCCGAGCGCACCGCGCCCGTGACCGTACGGCAGTCGGGGCGGCCCACCATCATCCCGCCGCACAGCAGCGCGATCTCGCGCCCGGAGTCCCGCTCGATCTGCTCGTACAGCTCGTACGCCCGCAGCAGCAGCGGTACATACGCCGGGTCCTCGAAATAGGACTGCCGGGTGATGCGCGAGCCGCCGTGGCTGGAGCCGTGCGCGTGCGCCGGCCCGTAGCGCTCCAGGCCGAGGACGCGGGCCCCGCGCGCGGCGAGGTGCCGGGCGGCGGCCGAGCCCATGCCGCCGAGGCCGAGGACGATCACGTCGTACGTCACAGCCATGTCTCCTCCCGGAGGGTCGGTGCCCGGCCGGACCCGCCTGGCGCGCTACGGGTCGACGCGGTGCCGTTCCACGCATGGGCCGCTCGGCGCCCGGACCCGCCGGGCCCGGCCGTCACCGCATGAGGTGGGTCATCCGCGGGTCGAACAGGGGCTCTTCGGCGACGGTCGCGGGGACCTTCTCACCGAAGTACTCGACATGGACCGCGGTGCCCGGCGGGGTCACGGGCAGCCACGCGTACGCCACGCACCGGCCGATCGTGTAGCCGTAGGCGGCACTGGTGACGTAACCCGCGGGCACACCGTCGACCAGCACCGGCTCGCCCCCGAGGACCACCGCCGACCGGGAGTCCAGGGTCAGACAGGTGAGCCTGCGGGTCACCGCCGCCGGATCGCCCAGCGCGGCCCGGCCCACGAACTCGCCCTTGCCGGGCCGGACCGCGAAGCCGAGCCCCGCCTCGTAGGGGGTGTGCTCGCTCGTCATGTCACGGCCCCAGGCGCGGTAGCCCTTCTCCAGCCGCAGCGACTCGAACGCGCTGCGGCCCGCCGCGACCACGTCGAGCCGCTGCCCCGCCTCCCAGAGCGTGTCCCACAGCCGCAGCCCGAGATCGGCGCTCGTGTACAGCTCCCAGCCCAGCTCGCCGACATAGCTCAGCCGCAGGGCCGTGACCGGGACGTTTTCGAGGACCGTCTCCTTCGCCCGGAAGTAGCCGAACGCGCTGTGCGAGAAGTCGTCGCGGGTCAGGGGCTGGACCAGGTCGCGTGCGAGCGGACCCCACACGCCGACGCAGCAGGTGCCGGAGGTGATGTCCCGGACGGTGACGGTGTCCGGCGCGTGCGCGAGCAGCCAGTCCAGGTCGGCGGGGGAGTTGGCGCCCACCTGGAAGCGGTCGGAGCCCAGGCGCGCCACTGTCAGATCGGACCGGATGCCGCCCGCCCCGTCCAGCATGAGGGTGTACGTCACCGAACCCGGCTTCTTCTCCAGCTGGTTGGTGGTCATCCGCTGGAGGAACGCCAACGCGCCGCGTCCGGTCACCTCCAGACGCCGCAGCGGCGTCATGTCGTAGAGCGCGACCCGCTCCCGGGTCGCCTTCGCCTCGGCCGCCGCGACCGGCGACCAGTACCGCGCCGACCAGGCGTCGCGCACGGGGATGTGCAGCCCGTCCACCAGGGGCGCGTTCGTCTCGTACCAGTGCGGTCGCTCCCAGCCGCCGCCCTCCAGGAAGTACGCCCCGAGCTCACGCTGGCGCGGGTGGAAGGGGCTCGTGCGCAGCGGGCGCGGACGAGCCGGCGGCTGGAGCGGATGGACGACGTCGTACACCTCGACGAAGCTCTGCACCGAGCGCTCCTCGATGTACCGGTCCGTGAGCTGGACGTCCTCGAAGCGCCGGATGTCGCAGGCGTGCACGTCGAGCGAGGGGCGGCCGTGCGTCATCCACTCGGCGACGGCCCGGGCCGCCCCCGCGGAGTGCGTCACCCACACCGCCTCGGCCAGCCAGAACCCGCGCAGCTCGCGGGACTCGCCCAGCAGCGGCATACCGTCGGGCGTGAAGGAGAAGACACCGTTGAAGCCGTCCGCGACCGCGCTGTCCGCGAGTTCGGGCAGCAGCGCGGCGGCGTCCTGCCAGCTCGGCGCGAAGTCCTCGGGGGTGAAGGCGAGCGAGGAGGGCATGACCGGCGCGTCGTCGTACGCCGGGACTGCCCACGGATCCACCGGCAGCGGCCGGTGGGCGTAGGAGCCGATGCCCAGCCGTGCTCCCTCCGCGTCCGTGTGCGTACGGAAGTACAGGTCGCGGTCCTGGTGGCGCAGGATGGGCAGGGCCGCCGCCGCCCGCGCGGTGAGTCCGGGCAGCGGGGCGGTCCGCACGTACTGGTGGGCGAGCGGCAGCAGCGGCACCCGCACCCCGGCCGTCCGTCCGATCACCGGGCCCCAGAAACCGGCCGCCGAGACCACCAGATCGGCCGGGAAGCGGCCCTGGTCGGTGACGACGGCGGTGACCCGGCCGTCCTCCTGTTCGACGCCGGTGACCTTGTGGCGCGCCAGGAACCGGGCGCCCCGGGCCTGGGCGCGGGCCTGGAGCGCCCGGGAGGCGAGCACCGCGTCGGCGATCCCGTCGTCCGGGGTGTGGAAGCCGCCCAGGACCTTCTCCCCGGCGAGCAGTGGCCACAGCGCCTCGCACTGGTGCGCGGTGAGCAGCTCGCCCCGGACGCCACAGGCGGCGGCCAGCCCCGCCTTGCGGTGCAGATCGGCCCAGCGCTCCGGGGTGGTGGCGACCTCCAGACCGCCGACCGCCCGGAAGCACGGCTCGCCCGCCACGCTCAGCCCGCGGAAGGTGTCGACCGTGTACCCGCCGAAGGCCGTCATGGTCCGGGAGACATGGGTGCGGAAGACCAGGCCCGGCGCGTGCGAGCTGGAGCCGCCCGGCGCGGGCAGGGGGCCCTGCTCCACGACGGTGACGTGCGACCAGCCGCGCGCGGTGAGCTCGTCGGCGAGCGAACAGCCCACGATCCCGGCGCCGATGATCACTACGCGCGCGTGGGCGGGGCCGGGGGCCGGGGTGGTGCGGACCTCGTGAGACACGGCCTCACCCTCCTGTTGCGCAGAGCACTACCGGTTGCGCGATGTGAGACATCCTGAGGACGGCCCTGGGGGAGCGTCAAGAGGGTCGGACCGGTCGCGGCAAGGGGGTCCCGGGAGGGGGAAAGCGCCTGGCCGGAAAGGGTTGTGATGTGTCGTCAGGGCTGGTGTTACCCGGGATGGCCCATGCGACGCGAGAGGTCCCGGGCGGCCTCCCGGACGCGCCCGGCGACCTCCGCGAGCGCCTCCCGCGGCAGCCGGTACACCGGGCCCGAGACGCCGATCGCGCCGACCACCGAGCCGTCGTGGCCGCGCACCACCGCGCCCACGGCGTTGAGCCCGTCCTCGAACTCCTCGGCCGTCCGGGCATACCCCCGCTCCACCACCTCGGCCAGCTCGGCGCGGAGCACGGCCGGATCCGTGACGGTGTGCGCGGTGAAGCGCGCCAGCTTCCGGCCGAGCAGTGCCTCCCGGCGCTCCTCGGGGAGGTGGGCGAGCAGCGCCTTGCCGCTCGCCGTCGCGTGCAGGGGGGTGCGCCGGCCCAGCCAGTCGAAGGCCGTGACGGCAGCCGCGCCGCGCGCCTGCGTGATGTTGACGGCCGCGTCGCCGTCGAGCACGGCGACGTTGGCGGTCTCGCCCGTGGCCTGCGCGAGCGCGCGGCAGACCGGGACGCCCTCCTGGGAGATGTCCAGCCGTACGGCCGCCGCACCGGCCAGGCGCAGCATCCCGGCGCCCAGGAAGTACTTCCCCCGCTCCTTCTCGCGGCCGACCAGACCCCGTCTCTCCAGCGCGTCGAGCAGCCGGAACGCGGTCGACTTGTGCACCCCGAGCTCATCGGCGATCCCGGTGACCCCGGCCTCGCCGAGCCGGGCCAGCGCCTCCAGCACGCTGACCGCGCGGTCGACCGACCGCAGTGAACCGTCGCCCCGGCGTCCGCCCGCGACCGCGTCCGGCTCCCGCACCTCACCCACCAGCACTCCTCGGGGCCGCTATGCCCGGGAGAGGCTGCCCGCCTTGTGCTGCCCCATGCGGCCGGCGCCCGGCCGCTCGGCCGCCCCGGCCGCGTGGCGCACCCGCCTGCGCTCCCTGCGCCGCTCGCGCGCGGTGCTGCTCGGCACCGACACCACGCCGTTGCGCTGGTTCCACACCTGGCGGGTGACCCAGACGTCCAGGACCGCCCAGGTCGCCACGACCGTGCTCGCCACACTGGAGAGGACCATCGGGAACGCCAGCCAGGAGCCCGCCATCGTGCACAGGAACGCGATCACCGCCTGGATCAGGGTGAACGCGACGATCAGCACCGACCGCACGGCCGCGTCCCTGATCGGGTCGGGCAGCCGTGGCCGCACCGCGGGCTCCTCCACCCACAGCGGCGGCAGTTCACCCCCTCGCGTGCCCCGAACCGCCTCACCGTCCGCACACATGCCTTCAGTGCCCATGCATACTCCCTCCCCACCATCGGCGCATCGATGCGTGCCGATTCGCACGGGTCCGTACATCCCCGTCGCAACCCCCGTACAGAAGGACGAACGGAACTCCCGCAAGATTCCCGGGATTTACGGGGAAGGCAGAATTCCAGCCAACCGGTCGGCGGGGGGAACCGGCGGGCCGGGGGACGTACTCGGCCAACGCCGGTAGGTGATCTCACGTAATACCAGGACAACCCATGATCAACTCCCTTGAGCGCGGCCGAAAATCGTCCGGACGTGCCTTCGAGTCGGCTGTGTGGCAGTAGTAGGCTCACGCCGTTTGTTGACGGTTGATCTGGGGGAGGCCATGCGCTTTCGCGGGAAGTCCATCCGCAGGAAGATCGTGGCGTTGCTGCTGGTGCCGCTCGTCTCCCTCACCGCCCTGTGGGGATTCACGACCTACATCACCGGCCGCGAGGCCAACGAGCTGTTGAACGTCACGTACATCGTGGACAAGGTCGGCTCCCCGATGGAGGACACCATCCAGGTGATCCAGGAGGAACGCCGGCAGACGCTCGTCTACCTCGCCGACCAGCGGGCCGCCGACGCGCTCGCCGCGCTGCAGGGACGCCGCCGGGACACCGACCGCGCCGTGGCGAAGATTCGTTCCGCCGCCGGTGACTCCCAGGTCCGCGACGATCTGCATCCGGCGGCCAGGGCGCGGCTGAAGACCGTCCTTGAGGAGTTCGACGGCATCGGCGACCTGCGCCGCCAGGTCGACCGGCGCAGCGTGAACCGCACCCGGGCACTGGAGGCGTACAGCGGGATCATCGACCCCTGCTACACCTTCCTCACCAACCTCCACGCGCTCGAGAACGTGGACATGGACAAGCAGGGCCGCGCGGTCGTCGGCCTCGCCCGGGCCCGCGAGATGCTGGCCCGCGAGGACGCGCTCGTCGCCTCCGCGCTGGTCGCCCCGCCCCAGTTCACCTGGAACGAACTGCGCGAGGTGGTCAACCTGGTGGCCAACCGCACGCTGCTGTACGAGATCAGCCTGGAGAACCTGCCCGGGGGCGAGCGCGAGATCTTCGAGCGCTTCTGGGCCGCCGCCGGCTCCGAGTCGCTGCGCGCCGCCGAGCAGAGCATCATCACCGCGGGCCCCACCAAGAACCCGCGCATCGACCTGGCCCGCTGGCAGCAGACGGCCACCCCGCTGCTCGGCCGCCTCTCCCAGGCCGTCTCGGACGCCGACGACCGCTACCGCGACCGCGTTCACCCGGTCGCCTTCAACGTCCTCATCAAGGCCGGTGTCGCGGGCGTCCTCGGCTTCCTCGCCCTCGTCTTCTCGCTCTTCCTCTCCGTCCGCATCGGCCGCGAGCTGATCCGCGACCTCACCCGGCTGCGCAAGGAGGCGCACGAGGTGTCCGGCGTGCGCCTGCCGAGCGTCATGCGCCGCCTCGCCGCCGGTGAACACGTCGACGTGGAGACCGAGGCCCCGCGTCTGGACTTCGAGAAGGACGAGGTCGGCCAGGTCGGCCAGGCCCTCAACACCCTCCAGCGCGCCGCCGTCGAGGCCGCGGTCAAACAGGCCGACATGCGGCGCGGGGTGGCCGAGGTCTTCGTCAACCTGGCCCGCCGCAACCAGGTCCTGCTCCACCGCCAGCTCACGCTCCTGGACACCATGGAGCGCCGCACCGAGGACACCGACGAGCTCGCCGACCTCTTCCGGCTCGACCACCTCACCACCCGTATGCGCCGCCACGCCGAGGGCCTGGTGATCCTCTCCGGCGCCGCCGCCTCCCGCCAGTGGCGCAAGCCCGTCCAGCTGATGGACGTGGTCCGGGCGGCCGTGGCCGAGGTCGAGGACTACGAGCGCATCGAGGTCCGCCGGCTGCCCCGGCTCGGCGTGGGCGGCCCGGCCGTCGCCGACCTCACCCACCTGGTGGCCGAACTCCTGGAGAACGCCACGGTGTTCTCGCCCCCGCACACCGCCGTCCAGGTGCACGGCGAGCGGGTGGCCAACGGCTTCACCCTGGAAATCCACGACCGGGGGCTGGGCATGACGCCCGAAGCGCTCCTCGACGCCAACCTGCGCCTCGCGGAGACCCCCGAGTTCGAGCTCTCCGACACCGACCGGCTCGGCCTGTTCGTGGTCAGCCGGCTCGCCCAGCGGCAGAACGTCCGCGTCTCGCTCCAGCCCTCCCCGTACGGCGGCACCACCGCCGTCGTCTTCATCCCGGCGGTCCTGCTCACCGACGCGCCGGACACCAACGGCACCGGCTTCCGCCTCGACCGCAAGGCGGCGGCCCAGGACGCGGCCGGGCGCCGCGAGCGGGACGCCGGACCCCGTGCGCTCTCCCCGCTCCCGCTGGGCGTCCCCGACCGCGCCCTGCTCGACGGCCCGGTAGAACTGGAGGCTCCGGTGGACCCGTTGGAGCTGGACGCCCCGGACGGCCGGGGCGCCGACGAGCGCGACGCCGTGCACGGCGGCTTCCCCGGCGCGGCCCGAGAGTTCCCCGGCGAGCGCCGCCGGCAGCAGCAGACGGCCGACGAGGACGCCGGGGCACCGGCCCACGGCCTCGGCGCCGTGCCGCTGCCCCGGCGCCGTCCGCCCGCGCCGACGCTGGTCAGCGACCACGGGCGCCGGGTCGACGACCAGCCGGGCCGCGACCACCCCTCGCCCGCGCCGGAGCCGTTCCGCCCCGCCGGGCCGGGCCTGGAGCGGCGGCGGGGCGGAACGGCTCCGGCG
>NZ_JBJHPC010000229.1:0-10669 GCF_045257485.1 Streptomyces sp. YS-3
GGAGGGGGCGGAGCCGTTTCCGGGGCTGCCCCCCGGCCCCGCATGTTTTCGTCTGCGGACCGTGCTGGGTCGCGCGCGCAGTTCCCCGCGCCCCTAGGCACCAAGGGGCGCGGGGAACTGCACGACCAGCCACAGACACCCCGCAGACGACCCCGGGCCAATCAGGGGCGCGGGGAACTGCGCGACCAGCCACCACCGACCGGCAGACGAACCCCCGGCAGCACAGGGGCGCGGGGAACTGCACGACCGGCCACAGACACCCCGCAGACGACCCCCGGGCCAATCAGGGGCGCGGGGAACTGCGCGACCAGCCCACCACCGACCCGCGGACGACCCCCGGCAGCACAGGGGCGCGGGGAACTGCGCGACCAGCCCACCACCGACCGGCAGACGACCCCCGGGCCAATCAGGGGCGCGGGGAACTGCGCGACCAGCCACCACCGACCCGCAGACGAACCCCCGGGCCAATCAGGGGCGCGGGGAACTGCGCGACCAGCCACCCACCGGCCTGCGGACGAGCAGCAGGCAACAGGTGGCCCGCGCACGCCCCTGGGTGCGACGAAGGGCGGCCACCCCCCTCCACGGGGGTGGCCGCCCTTGTCTTTCAGCTAAGCGGCCTGCTCAGGGGCGCTTACTTGCCCTTCGCGGCTTCCTTGAGCTTCGAGCCCGCGGAGACCTTCACGCTGTAACCGGCCGGGATGTCGATCGGGTCGCCGGTCTGCGGGTTACGAGCGGTACGAGCGGCACGGTGGGTGCGCTCGAACGTCAGGAAGCCGGGGATGGTGACCTTCTCGTCGCCCTTGGCGACGACCTCGCCGACCGTCTCGGCGAGAGCGGCCAGAACGGCGTCGGCGTCCTTGCGGGTCACCTCGGCGCGGTCGGCCAGCGCGGCCACCAGCTCACTGCGGTTCATGTTCTTACTCCCGTGTTCTTCTTGCCTGTGAGGCGTGCCACGCGGCGGAAGCCGCATGTTGGGTTCAGCGAAACCGATGCTGCCAGGGCCCTCGGACAGTCCCCGGACCCGGGTCCGTGTGCACGACCTCGCGTCCTGGGGGTCCCCCCTGGACGAAGTCCTTGGGGGAGCATCCTGCCCCCACCTGTGGCGGTAAAGCCAATCCGGCACCCTTCGGAGTCACACGAAAAGCGCCAGACCCCCGTCGTGGTGACGCTCCGTCGACTCCCTGGAGACTCGCTGGAACCGCCGGGGCGGATGCGGTTCATGGTCCGCCACCCTACGGGCGGCTCCGCGGCCCCGCATCCCACGACGCGCCGGAGCTCAGGCGGACGCCGCCTGGGCCGCCGTACGTACCGCCCCCGCCACCGCGCCCGCGACCTTGTCGTTGAAGACCGACGGGATGATGTAGTTCGGGTTGAGCTCGTCCTCGGTCACCACGTCGGCGAGCGCCGTCGCGGCGGCCAGCATCATGTCCGTGTTGACCGTACGCGACTGGGCGTCCAGGAGGCCGCGGAAGACACCGGGGAAGACCAGCACGTTGTTGATCTGGTTCGGGAAGTCCGAGCGGCCGGTGGCGACCACGGTCGCGGTCTGGCGCGCGACGGCCGGGTCGACCTCGGGGTCGGGGTTCGCGAGCGCGAAGACGATGGCGCCCTCGGCCATCGCGGCCACGTCGTCGCCGTTCAGGACGTTGGGGGCGGAGACGCCGATGAAGACGTCCGCGCCGACCACGGCCTCGCGCAGCGAGCCCGTCAGGCCCTCCGGGTTGGTGTTCTCGGCGATCCAGCGCAGCGCGGCCATGTCGGAGCCGGCGCCGGCGCCGTTGAGATCCGCGCGGCCCGAGTGGACGACGCCCTGGATGTCGGCGACGACCGCGTTCTTCACCCCGGCCGCCAGCAGCAGCTTCAGGATGGCCGTACCGGCCGCGCCCGCGCCGGACATGACGACCCGTACGTCCCCGATGCCCTTGCCCACCACGCGCAGCGCGTTGGTCAGCGCGGCCAGCACCACGATCGCGGTGCCGTGCTGGTCGTCGTGGAAGACGGGGATGTCCAGCGCCTCGCGCAGCCGCGCCTCGATCTCGAAGCAGCGCGGGGCGGAGATGTCCTCCAGGTTGATGCCCGCGAAGCCGGGGGCGATCGCCTTGACGATCGCGACGATCTCGTCGGTGTCCTGGGTGTCCAGGCAGAGCGGCCAGGCGTCGATCCCGGCGAACCGCTTGAAGAGGGCCGCCTTGCCCTCCATGACCGGCAGCGCGGCCTTGGGGCCGATGTTGCCGAGGCCGAGGACGGCGGAGCCGTCGGTGACGACGGCGACCGAGTTGCGCTTGATGGTGAGGCGGCGGGCGTCCTCGGGGTTCTCGGCGATCGCCATGCACACCCGGGCGACGCCCGGGGTGTAGATCATCGAGAGGTCGTCACGGTTGCGGATGGGGTGCTTGGACGCCATCTCGATCTTGCCGCCGAGGTGCATCAGGAACGTACGGTCGGAGACCTTGCCGAGCGTGACGCCCTCGATGCCGCGCAGCTTCCCTACGATCTCGTCGGCGTGTGCGGTGGAGGTGGCCGCGATGGTGACGTCGATCCGCAGCTTCTCGTGGCCGGAGGCGGTCACGTCGAGGCCGGTGACCGAACCGCCGGAGGACTCCACGGCCGTGGTGAGCTGGGAGACCGCCGTTCCGCTGGCGGGCACCTCCAGCCTGACCGTCATCGAGTACGAGACGCTGGGCGCCGTTGCCATGACCGGGTTCCTCTGCTTTCCCTAGCTTCGTTGCTGACGCCGACCCGGGCTGTGACCGGGCAACGCCATCCGATGTTCGCACCTACCGGCTGGTAGCCGGTAACGGGGCCCTCATTCCGGAAAACAGTTTCCACCATACGAGATATGATCGATCGGCGGAAGACCCGGACAGCACAACAGGCCCACGTCATCCGAGGATGACGTGGGCCTGTCGCTCACGCTGAGACACCGGCCCGCCATGCTCGCCTCGCGGCAAGTGGTCGCTCGAAGCGACTAAGGTTGGGCCCGGGGGCTTGGATCGAGCCGGTGCCGTAACCAGGCTAACAAACCACTCCGGCAAGTGATTCGACCATCGCGGGTTGACTTCGGCGGATTTTCCGGGGAGTCCGGCGTTCCGGACATTCCGGGTGGTCCGGGGTGGGTCCCGCCGTTAGTCCCGCAGCAGGTCCGGCACCCCGTCCGCGTCCGGCTCGTCGCCCTGGCCCGAGACCACGGTGAGCTGCTGGGTCGCCCGGGTGAGCGCCACGTACAGCACGCGCAGTCCGGCCGGCGACTCGTCGGCGATCTCCGCCGGGGAGACCACCACCGTCGCGTCGTACTCCAGCCCCTTCGCCTCCAGGCTGCCGAGCGCCACCACGCGCTCCCCCAGGCCCGCCAGCCAGCGCGCCGCCTGTTCGCGGCGGCGCATCGCCACGACCACGCCCACCGTGCCGTCGACCTGCTCCAGCAGCCGGGCCGCCTCCTCCCGCACCGACTGGGCGAGATCGGGACCGGCCACCGCGAAGCGCGGCTCGACGCCGGTGGAGCGGACCGCCGCCGGGGACTTCATCCCCGGCATCGCCAGCGCCAGCACCCGGGCCGCCAGCTCGGCGATCTCGGCCGGGTTGCGGTAGTTCACCGTCAGCTCGAAGCGGCGGCGCGGGCGCGAGCCCAGCGCCTCGTCGCGGGCGGCGGCGGCCTCGTCCGGGTCGGACCACGAGGACTGGGCCGGGTCCCCGACGACCGTCCAGGTCGCCGTGCGGCCCCGGCGGCCGACCATGCGCCACTGCATCGGCGTGAGGTCCTGCGCCTCGTCGACGATCACATGCGCGTACTCGGTGCGCTCCTGGGCCAGCCGCTCGGCGCGCTCGCGCTGGGTCTCCTCGCGCTGCGGCATCAGCTCCTCCAGGCCGGTGAGCGCGTCCAGCGGGTCGTACTCGCGCTTCCTGCGGGGCCTGGCCGGGGTGCCCAGCAGCGTCTGGAGCTCGTCCAGGAGCGCCACGTCGTGCACCGACAGGGGCCCCTGGCCGCTCGCGTCCAGCCGGGAGAGGGAACGGGCCAGGCGCCGGGTCTCACCGGGCGTCAGGACCCGCCGGGCCCAGCGGGCCAGGCGCCGCTCGTCGCCCATCGCCGCGAGCACCCCGCGCGGGGTGAGCTCGGGCCACCAGGCGTCCAGGAACGCGATGAAGGCGTCCTCGGAGGTGATGTCGTCGTCGAAGGACGAGCGCAGCTCGGCGGCCAGCTCCGGGTCGGTGTGGCGGCCGGCCGCGCCCGATCTGCTCCACAGGGCGTCCAGCAGCAGCTTGCGGGCGCGCGGGCGCAGCAGGTTGACCGGCGCGGTGCCGGACAGCGCCGCGTGCCGGATGCGGCGCAGCTCCTCGGCCTCCAGCTCGACGCGCCGCCCGAAGGCGACGACCCGCAGCCGAGTGGGGGTGACGGCCGTCCCGGCCTTCTCCCCGCCCTCGCCGCCCTGTCCGGCCTGTCCGGCCTGTCCGGCCTGTCCGGCCTGTCCGGCCTCCTCGCCGAGGGCGAGCTGCACGTTGTCCCGGGCGGGGTTGCCCCGCCGGGTCCTGGCGCGCGATGGGTCGGCCGTCTCCAGGGCCCCGCGCGCCGCCTTGCGCAGCACATGGAGCATCCGGGAGGAGCCCTTGATCCGGGCGACGGCCGGCTCGTCGTACGCCGTGGCCTCGGCGCCGTCGACCAGGCTGCCGACCGCGCGGATCGCCACCTGGCCCTCCTCGCCGAGCGAGGGCAGCACACCCTCGGTGTACGCCACGAGCAGCGGGGTCGGGGAGACGATCAGGATGCCGCCCGCGTACCGGCGGCGGTCCTGGTAGAGCAGGTACGCGGCACGGTGCAGCGCGACGGCGGTCTTGCCGGTGCCGGGGCCGCCCTCCACATACGTGACGGACGCGGCGGGCGCCCGGATCACCAGGTCCTGCTCGGCCTGGATGGACGCCACGATGTCCCGCATCGTGTGGCTGCGGGCCTGGCCCAGCGCGGCCATCAGGGCGCCGTCGCCGACCACCGCCAGCTCGGCGCCGTCGAGCGTCGCGGTGAGCTCCGGGCGCATCAGGTCGTCCTCGACGCCGAGCACCTTGCGGCCCTTGGAGCGGATGACGCGCCGGCGCACCACCCGGCCCGGGTCGACCGGGGTGGAGCGGTAGAACGGCGCGGCGGCGGGCGCGCGCCAGTCGATGACCAGCGGCGCGTAGTCCGAGTCGAGGACGCCGATACGGCCGATGTGGAGCGTTTCGGCGATCTCGGCGTACTTGCCGCTCCCGTCCTCCCGTACGGCCCCCTCGGCGGGCTCCACGGCCGTGTAGGCCCCGTCGGGGCCCTTCTTGCCGTCCTGCCCGAGCAGCAGGTCGATCCGGCCGAAGAGGAAGTCCTCGAACTCGTTGTTCAGGCGGTTGAGGTGGATCCCGGCCCGGAAGACCTGGGCGTCCCGTTCCGCCAGGGCTCCGGGCGTTCCCACCTGGCCGCGCTGGGCGGCGTCGTTCATCAGGAACTCCGCCTCGTGGATCTTCTCCTCCAGGCGGCGGTACACCCTGTCCAGGTGTTCCTGTTCGACTCCGGTCTCACGGTCTCTGACCGAGTCGACAGCGGCTTCCTGCGCGGCCACCGGGGGCCCCCTTCTGACGTGCATTGGGCAGCCGTCAACCGTACGCCAAGGGGGCGGGTCTGTCAGGCGGTGACCGGTCGCTCGGCCGGTCACCGGTCAGGCCGGAACGTCCACCAGGGCCTTGCCATCGAGGGTCCGGACCTCGAAATGATCAATCTGGTCCCGGTTCATGGCGGTACCGCCGTGCACATAGAGCGGGTACTCCGCCTCCTTGTGCGGGCTGTCCTTGATCCCGTACCCCCACGTGGGCACCGCCCAGGTCGTCACGGTCTCCTGCTCGCCGTCGCGGCCGATCGCGATGAGGCTGCACTTGAGCGGGCCCTTCACGTTCTTCAGCTGGAGGACGGTATGGGTGCCCCAGCCCTTCTTCTCGGTGCCGACGGTGGCGGTGACTCCGGTCGTCGCGTCGGTCGCCGCCACCTTCTGGGTCATGTGGTTGAAGAACGCGTCCTCGGCCGGGCTGGTCGGGTGCGGCTCGACGGTCGCGCTCTGGTGCGTACCACCGTCGGAGGTGGCCACCACGGCGATCGCCGGGCCGCCCACGATCAGCGCGGCGGCTGCCGCCACCAGGTACGTGGTGCGGCGCCTGCGCCTGGCCCGGCGCGCCGCCACCTCGTCGATGAGCCGCTCGCTCATGCTCGGCGGCGCCGGCCGCAGCGGCCTCGCGGCGGGGCCCGGGAACTCCTTCAGGGTGGCGAGGAGCGGTTCCATGCCGCCGAGCCGGTCGAGCTCGGCCGCGCACAGGTCGCAGCCCGCCAGATGGGCCTCGAAGGCGGTGGCCTCGGCGTCGTCGAGGATGCCGAGCGCGTACGCGGCGACCGCCTCGTGCTCGGACTGGTACTCCGGTGTGCTCATGCCGTCACCCCCCGTTCCTCCAACGCGAGTTTCATGGACCGCAGGGCGTAGAACACCCGGGACCTGACGGTCCCGCTCGGCACGCCCAGCACTTCGGCCGCTTCATTGACCGTACGTCCTTTGAAGTACGTCTCGACCAGCGCCTCGCGATGTGCGGGTGTCAGGTCGTCGAGCGCGTCAGAGAGCGTCATCAGCCACAGCGCCTTGTCGATCTCGTCCTCCGCGGGCATGACCTCCAGCGGCGACGGATCGACCTCCTGCGGCCGGGCCTGCCGGCTGCGGTGGCCGTCGATGACGATGCGCCGTGCGACCGTCACCAGCCAGGGGCGGACCGAACCGGTCGCTCTGTTGAGCTGACCGGCGTTCTTCCAGGCACGGATGAGCGTCTCCTGCACGACGTCCTCGGCCCGCTGACGGTCACCGGCGACGAGACGGAGCACATACGCGAGCAGCGGGCCCGCGTGTTCGCGGTAGAGCGCCCGCATCAGCTCCTCGTCGGGGACGGAGCGGTGCCGGGCGCCTTGCGGACGGTCATCGGCCACGGCGGCATCCTTGCGCACCAGAACCTCCCGGTCGAGACCCGGCCGGCGCGCGGGTCGCGTTCCGGCTCACCTCTCCATACGGGCGGTTGTCCGTAACCATTCAAACGCCGGGCCAGAAATGTTTGGCGGGCCCCCGGCCCGGCTGACCAGCTGACCGGCCGGGGCGTGCCGGGCGTCGCGGGGCAGGCGGGACTTCCGCCACCCGCCCCGGGTCTCACAGAGCCGCGGCGGCCGTGCGCCGCCGGTGGCGCGCCACCCGCTCCCGGTTGCCGCACACCTCGCTGGAGCACCAGCGCCGGCGCCGCCCGCGGGAGGTGTCCAGATAGAGCCGGAAGCAGTTGTCGCCCTCGCACCGGCGCAGCCGGGACCGGTCCTGCGGGTCGGTGAGCAGCTCCACCGCGTCCCGGGCCACCACGGCGAGCAGGGCGGTGCAGTCGGGGGCGCCGCTGAGGCCGCGCACCAGCCGCCCGTCGGCGCCGCGGATCGCACGTACGCCCGGGGGTGCGGCGGCGGCCAGGGCGTTGACCCGCTCCAGCGCGGCGGTGGCCGCCCCGCCGCGCCCGCCGAGCTCGGCGTCGACCAGCTGCCCGATGTGCTCGCGCAGGTCGGCGAAGCGCGCCAGCCACCGCCCGTCCGCCTCCGGGAGCGGGGTGCCCGGCGGCACGAGCCCGGCGCCGACGAGCCACTGCCGAAGCCGCCCGGCGCTGTCCAGCTGATCACTGTCGTACGCCCCGGTCGCCACCAGATCCAGACAGATCCGCCCGGAGTCGAACCGCAACATGCGCCACCGCCTTGGGGGTTGCCGGTGCGTGCCGTACCCCCAGAGTGCCCGCCCGGCGGCGGCGCCGGAAGCCCTCCTGCCGGGCGCGGCCGGACCGGCCCGCGCCCCGGCGTGGTCCCTTGGCCCGGCCGCTCCTCAGCCGTCCGCGTACTTCGCGTCCGCCGCCGGGTCGAGGGCCAGCCGGTAGCCGCGCTTGACCACGGTCTGGATGAGCTTGGGGGCGCCCAGGGCCGTACGCAGCCGGGTCATCGCGGTCTCCACGGCGTGCTCGTCGGTGCCCGAACCCGGCAGCGCCCGGAGCAGGTCGGCGCGCGAGACGACCCAGCCGGGCTGCTGGGCGAGGGCGCGCAGCAGCGACATCCCGGCGGGCGGGACGGGCCGCACCTCGCCGTCGACCAGGACGGCGTGGCCGCGGATCTCCACCCGGCGTCCGGCGATGGGCAGGGCCCGCGCCCGGGCGGGCAGTTCGCAGCAGAGCAGCTGGACCAGCGGCCCGAGCCGGAACCGCTCGGGCGAGACGGTCTTGATCCCGCGCGCCTGGAGCGGCAGCGCGGTGACCGGCCCGACGCACGCGGCCAGCACGTCCCGGTCGAGGGCCCGCAGCAGCTCGGTGAGCTGCCCGCGCTCCTCGGCCCGGGAGAAGAGGGAGGCGGCGGCGGGCGCGCTGGTGAAGGTGAGCGCGTCCACGCCGCGGGTCAGGGTGAGGTCGAGCAGCCGGTCGAGCGGGCCGAGGTCCTCGGGCGGCAGCCACCGGTAGACGGGGACGCCGACGACCTGGGCGCCGCCGGCCCGCAGCGCCTCCACGAAGCCCGGCAGCGGCTCCCCGTGCAGCTGCACGGCGATCCGGCGGCCCTCGACGCCCTGCTCCAGGAGCCGGTCCAGGACCTCGGCCATCGAGTCGGACGAGGGCGACCACTCCTCGGTGAGCCCGGCCGCCCGTATCGCGCCCTTGGCCTTCGGCCCCCGCGCCAGCAGCTCGGTGGCGGCGAGCCGGGCGAGCAGCGACTCGCCGAGCCCCCAGCCGTCGGCGGCCTCCACCCAGCCCCGGAAGCCGATCGCGGTGGTGGCGATGACGATGTGCGGCGGCTCGTCGATCAGCTCCTTGGTGGCCGAGAGCAGCTCGCCGTCGTTGGCGAGCGGCACGATCCGCAGGGCGGGCGCCTGCACCACGGCGGCGCCGCGCCGCTGCAGGAGCGCCCCCAGCTCGTCGGCGCGGCGGGCGGCGGTGACTCCGACCGTGAACCCGGCGAGGGGTCCGTGCTGTGTGTCGACCATGGCTCTCCAACCGGGGTGGTGCGGCGGCTGGCCCGAGCCTGTCAACCCCGCGTGACAGGCTCGGTTCGCGCGCGTGTCCCCCGCGTTACGGCGGGGGCGGGCGCGCGTGGTCCGTGTGACCTATTAGACCTCGGCGTATACGGGTTCGGAGGGTGTCCGGGCCCGGACCGGACGGCGAAGGTATACCGCCCAAGTGGTCGTGAAACACGCCGCGTAGAAGGCGAGGAAGGAGACGAAGGCGGCGGTTCCGGTGCCGCCCGTCATGAACGACTGGCGGAAGGCGAGGTTGATCCCGAGGCCGCCGAGCGCGCCGACGGCGCCGATCAGCCCCATGGCGGCCCCGGAGAGCCGCCGTCCGTACGCCGCCGCTGCCTCGCCCGCCATGCCCTCGGAGACGGCCCTGGCCTGGAAGATCGCCGGGATCATCTTGTACGTGGAGCCGTTGCCGAGTCCGCTGAGCACGAAGAGCGCGATGAAGCCGACAAGGAAGACCCCGAGCGACTTCTGTACGGAAGCGAAGATCACCACTCCGGTCGCTGCGGCCATCGCGGCGAAGGTCCACAGGGTGATCCGCGCCCCGCCGACCCGGTCGGCGAGCGAGCCGCCGATGGGCCGGATCACGGAGCCGAGCAGCGGCCCGATGAAGGTGAGGGAGGCGGCCTGGAGCGGGGTGCGCCCGAACTGGGTCTGCAGGACAAGCCCGAAGGCGAAGCTGTAGCCGATGAACGACCCGAAGGTCCCGACGTACAGGAACGCCATGATCCAGGTGTGCCGGTCGCGTACGGCCTCCAGGGCGGCGCCGGTGTCGTTCTTCACGGGCGCGAGGTTGTCCATCCGCAGCGCGGCCCCGAGCGCCGCGGCCACGATGAGCGGCACGTACACCCCGAGCACGATCCGCGGGTGCGTGGCCCCGGCGGTGCCGATGACGAGCAGCCCGATGAGCTGCACGACGGGCACCCCGATGTTGCCGCCGCCCGCGTTGAGGCCGAGCGCCCACCCCTTCTTCCGCAGCGGGAAGAAGGAGTTGATGTTGGTCATGGAGGAGGCGAAGTTGCCGCCGCCGATGCCGGCGAGGGCGGCGACGAGCATGAAGGTGGTGTACGAGGTACCGGGCTCCATCACGGCGAACGCGGCGCCCGCGGGCACCAGCAGCGACAGCGCGCTGAAGATGGTCCAGTTCCGGCCACCGAACTTGGCAACGGCAAAGGTGTACGGAATCCGTACGACCGCTCCGACGGCGGTGGCGGTCGAGATGAGGAAGAACTTCCCGGCGGGGTCGACGTGGTAGGCGGGCCCCATGAACAGGACCATCACCGACCACATGGTCCAGATGGAGAACCCGATGTGCTCGGAGAACACCGAGAACCACAGGTTCCGCCGGGCGATCCGCTCCCCGGTCCGCTCCCAGAACACCTCGTCCTCGGGATCCCACTCCTCGATCCAACGGCCTTTCATGACGCCTCCCTGATCGACGGGTCGTAGCGCTGCGGCGCACGGGACCGTCACCGCCGGCTGGTTCCGGACACCGACGGTAGGGAGACCGCATTTCACCCCCGTGCCGCCGCGTGACCGCCGCGCAACCTTGTGTTCACGCGGGCTGGCTGGATGCGGTGAGGCCGCCCCCCCCTCCCCCGCCC
>NZ_JBJHPC010000230.1:0-10651 GCF_045257485.1 Streptomyces sp. YS-3
CGGCCGCCGTGGCCCGGACGTTGCGGCTGCGGTCGGCGAGCGCCTGCTCCAGGAACGGCTCGTCCTCCCCGGACAGCCCCGTCCGCAGTGAGTCGAGGAACATCAGCCGGTCCTCCGCCCGCTCGGCCGCCCACGTCGAGGCGAGCAACTCCCGCGCGGCCCAAGGCTCGTACGGCCGCACCGCCCCCGCCCGGCCAGCGCCGACGCGGGCAGCGCCGACAGCAGCTCGGCCGCCGTGGCCCGGACGTTGCGGCTGCGGTCGGCGAGCGCCTGCTCCAGGAACGGCTCGTCCTCCCCGGACAGCCCCGTCCGCAGTGAGTCGAGGAACATCAGCCGGTCCTCCGCCCGCTCGGCCGCCCACGTCGAGGCGAGCAACTCCCGCGCGGCCCAAGGCTCGTACGGCCGCACCGCCCCCAACAGCGCCACCCGCTCGGCGAACAGCCCCTCCTCCCAGAGCCGCCGCACCGCCTCGGCGTCCGAGACGTCGGGCAGTGCCGCGCTCCCCGGGCCACCGCGCAGCGCGAACCGCCACTCCGGGTTCAGCCCGGCCAGCCACATCCCGCGCGGCCCGGCGAAGGCGAGCGCCTGTGGCCGCAGGTCCGTACGCGCCCGGGCCGCGTCGAGCAGCGCGGGCAGCAGCTCCGGCGGCGCCCGGAACCCCCGCTCGGCCGCCGCGCTCAGCCACTGCGGCAGCAGCTCCGCCAGATCCGGCGATGCCCCGCGCCGCCCCCCGGAGTGCGCCGACGCCGAACGGTCCGCGAGCAGTTGCCCGAGCCGCCGCCGTGCGGCCTGCGGCAGCGGCGGCCGGGCGTCCTGCGGCGCCTTCCCCGGCCGTACGGACGCGGGCGCGGGCGCGGGCAGCAGGCCCGCCCGGCGCCGGACGGTCTGCCGCGCGGCCTCGTCGAGCAGCGCGGCGGGCTCCCCGGCGGCCGGCCGCCGCTCGGTGCCCAGCAGCGCGGTGGTGACCAGCTCCTCCCAGGAACCGGCCCTCTCCCCAGCGGCAGCGGACATGGTGGCCTCCCCTCCGTACATACGCGCGCCCTCCTCCCCTTCCTGTGCGTGTCGCCGTCCGTGTCCCTGTCCGTGTCCCGGCACCTGTCCGTGTCCCCGCACCTGTCCGTGCCGCCGCACCTGTACGTGCTGCCGGCCGGGACTCACCTCAGCCGTACCGCCTCCGCCTCGCCCGGTGCCCACCCCGCCAGCGGCGCGAACCCCCGGTGGCCGCACTCGCCGAACACCGTCACCGGGCCGCCGCCCGACAGCGCGACGAGCTTCCACAGCCCCGCCCGGTCGGCCGCCGCCGAGGCGACCGGCAGCGCCGACTCGTGGCCCGAGTCGGCGAGTTGCCACCCCTCGCCGCCGTCGCCCGGCGCCACCGGTATCACCCCGCTCAGCGTCACCGGCCACGCGTCCAGCCACGGGTCGTCCCGCAGCGCCCGTCCGTACCGCTCCATCGCCTCGGCCGTGGTGCCGCCCGGCGGAGGCCCGGCCGCCGCCAGCGGCGCCCCGAACCGCTCGCCCAGCGCGGCGCGCACCTGCCCGCCGCCCGGGTACGGCGTGAGCTCGGCGTCGATCGCCAGACCGACCGGCAGGGCGAGCTCCGGAGCCCGGCCCGCCGCACCGAAGTCGAGCACCATCGCCGCGCGGCCCGACTCCCTGCCGTGCAGCCAGATCCGGCGCGTGGTCAGCTTGGCGTCGGCCGTGTCGTACTGCGCCAGGACCTGCCAGATGTCCCGCACCGGCGGCCCCTGCGGCTGGGTGGGCACCCCGACCCGCGCCCGGACCGTTGCGGCCAGCGGCTCCGGCAGCGCCGCGCGGCCCAGCCAGGCCCGGTCGAGCAGATGCAGCAGCGCGCACTCCTCAAGGAGCCGCACCGGCCACCCCGGCCCCGAGCCCGGTATCGCGCCCAACTCCCGCACCCGGCCCGCCAGTCCCGGTGCCTGCGCGTCGACCATGCGGGCGGCCGTCTCCTCCCACAGCCCGTATCCCGGCCGCTCGGCCGCCGCCAGGCCGCCGCGCAGCAGGTCCTCAAGGCGCTGTTCCAGTTCGCCCGCACCGGCCGTGACCCGCTCGGCACGCTTCTCCGCGCGGCGCCGGGCGGCCTCGGGATCGGCGGTCCGCACCTCGGCCGGCCCGGCCGTCCCGCTCCCCTTCTCGCTGTTCTCCCTGTGGTCCTTGTTCTCCGCCCGCGCCCGCCGCTCGCGCAGCCACGGCTCGGCCCAGCCGGGCACCTCCCCGTCCGCGACGGCCGGCACCGCCCGCTCGTCCGCCGCCCAGAGCAGCAGCAGCCCCAGCGCGTGCTTGCACGGGAACTTGCGGCTCGGGCAACCGCACCGGTATCCGGGCCCGTCCGTGTCGACCACCGTCTGGTACGGCCTGCTGCCGCTGCCCTTGCACAGGCCCCACACCCCCGAACCGTCGCAGCCGCTCTCCGACCACGGCCCGGCCGTGCCGAGCCTGCTCCCCGCTCTGCGTGACGAGTCGTCAGGAGCCAGGGCCAGCACCTGTTCCGCCGTCCAGCGCACCCCCTGCTGATTCATGGTTTCGAAGGTAGCCGCCGCCACTGACAATCACCCCGGCCCCGCGTTGATCCTGGCGCTGACCTGCGCGTTCCCCCGCGCCGAGGCCGATTGTCAGTGGCGTGGTGCACGGTTGGTTCACATCGGGTCGACCGATCTGGAGGGGGATCCATGACCATGTCCGCAACCACGGCCGCGGGAGTCGCGAGCGGCGTCGAGACGGCCGCCGCCGAGGCCCTGCGCCCGCACGCCGAGGACGCGTTCGCGCATGAACTCAAGGCGCTGGCAGCCGCCGACGACCGGCCCAGGCCGGCCCGCTGGCAGCTCTCGCCGTGGGCCGTCGCCACCTATCTGCTCGGCGGCACCCTGCCCGGCGGCACGGTGATCACGCCGAAGTACGTGGGTCCGCGCCGCATCGTCGAGGTCGCCGTCACCACCCTCGCCACCGACCGGGCGCTGCTGCTGCTCGGCGTCCCGGGCACCGCCAAGACATGGGTGTCCGAACACCTCGCCGCCGCCGTCAGTGGCGACTCCACGCTGCTGGTGCAGGGCACGGCCGGCACCCCGGAAGAGGCGATCCGGTACGGGTGGAACTACGCCCAGCTGCTCGCGCACGGCCCCAGCCGGGACGCCCTGGTGCCCAGCCCGGTCATGCGGGCCATGGCCGAGGGGATGACGGCCCGGGTCGAGGAGCTGACCCGTATCCCCGCCGACGTGCAGGACTCGCTGATCACGATCCTGTCGGAGAAGACCCTGCCCATCCCGGAGTTGGGCCAGGAGACCCAGGCGGTGCGCGGCTTCAACCTCATCGCCACGGCCAACGACCGCGACCGGGGCGTCAACGAGCTCTCCAGCGCGCTGCGCCGCCGCTTCAACACGGTGGTGCTGCCGCTCCCGGCCACCGCCGACGAGGAGGTCGACATCGTCTCCCGCCGGGTCGACCAGCTCGGCCGCTCGCTCGACCTGCCCGCCGCGCCCGAGGGCATGGACGAGATCCGCCGCGTCGTCACCGTCTTCCGCGAGCTGCGCGACGGCGTGACGGGCGACGGCCGCACCAAGCTCAAGTCCCCCTCCGGCACGCTCTCCACGGCCGAGGCGATCTCCGTGGTGACCGGCGGCCTGGCGCTCGCCGCGCACTTCGGCGACGGCGTGCTGCGCGCCGGCGACGTGGCGGCGGGCATCCTCGGCGCGGTCGTCCGCGACCCGGCGGCGGACCGCGTCATCTGGCAGGAGTACCTGGAAACGGTGGTGCGCGAGCGCGACGGCTGGAAGGACTTCTACCGCGCCTGCCGAGAGGTCTCGGCATGACCGGCCGGCCCCCCGGGACGCCCGGCGCGGCGCCGCCCCCAGGCCCCTGGCTGCTCGGTGTGCGCCACCACGGACCCGGGTCGGCGCGAGCGGTCCGGGCCGCGCTGGCGGCGGCGCGGCCCCGGGCCGTACTGATCGAGGGCCCGCCCGAGGCCGACGCGCTCCTCGCGCTCGCCGCCGACCCGGAGATGCGGCCCCCGGTCGCCCTGCTCGCCCATGTGGTGGACGACCCGCGCCGCGCCGCGTTCTGGCCGATGGCCGAGTTCTCGCCGGAGTGGGTGGCTCTGCGCTGGGCCCTGGACGAGGGGGTGGAGGTCCGCTTCATCGACCTCCCGGCGTCCCACTCCCTCGCGTCGGCCGAGAACGGGCCGGAGACCGAACCGCTCGGCCCGACGGACAACGGGCCGGACGGCGCGGCGGACCGGGGGCCCGAGGGCGAGAGGAATGGCGACGGGACTGGCGAGGGGGATGGCGAGGGGAATCCGGAAGGCGTTCCCGCCGCGCCGGCCCTGCGGGTCGACCCGATCGGCGTGCTCGCCGAGACCGCCGGATACGACGACCCGGAAGCCTGGTGGGAGGACGTCGTGGAGCACCGCGACGGCACCCCGGGGGACGATCCGTACGGCCCGTTCACGGTCTTGGGCGAGGCGATGACAGCGCTGCGCGAGGCGTACGGGGACGGCGGCCACCCGCGCGATGCGGTACGCGAGGCGTACATGCGCATCCAACTGCGCGGCGCCCGGCGCGAGTTCGGGGACGACGTGGCGGTGGTCTGCGGCGCCTGGCACGTGCCCGCGCTCGCCGCCCGTACCACCGTCGCCGCCGACCGCGCGCTGCTCAAGGGCCTGCCCAAGGTGAAGACCGAGCTGACCTGGGTGCCCTGGACCCACCGCCGTCTCGCCCGCCGCAGCGGCTACGGCGCGGGCATCGACTCGCCCGGCTGGTACGGGCATCTGTTCTCCGCCCCCGACCGGCCCGTCGAGCGCTGGATGACCAAGGTCGCCGGACTCCTGCGGGAGGAGGACCGGCAGGTCTCGTCCGCGCACGTCATCGAGGCGGTGCGGCTCGCCGGGACCCTCGCCGCGATGCGCGGGCGCCCGCTGCCCGGCCTGACCGAGACGACCGACGCGGTGCGGGCGGTGATGTGCGAGGGCTCCGACGTGCCGCTCGCCCTCGTCCGGGACCGTCTCGTCGTCGGCGATGTGCTCGGCGAGGTCCCGGACGCCGCCCCGGCCGTCCCGCTCCAGCGCGACCTGACCCGCGCCCAGCGCACGCTGCGGCTCAAGCCGGAGGCGCTGGAGCGGGAGCTGGAGCTCGATCTGCGCAAGGAGACCGACGCCGCGCGCAGCAGGCTGCTGCACCGGCTCGGCCTCCTCGGCGTCGGCTGGGGCGGGCAGTCGGTGTCCCGGGGCAGCACCGGCACGTTCCGGGAGAGCTGGCGGCTGCGCTGGGAGCCCGAGCTGTCCGTGCGGGTGGCCGAGGCCGGGGTGTGGGGCACGACGGTCCTGGCCGCCGCCACCGCCCGGGCCGAGTCGGAGGCCGCCGGGGCGACGGTCCTGGGCGAGATCACCGCGCTGGCCGAGCGGTGTCTGCTCGCCGAACTCACCGACGCCCTCCCGGTGGTGATGCGGGCGCTCGCCGACCGGGCCGCGCTCGACACGGACGTCGCCCACCTCGCCCAGGCACTGCCCGCCCTGGCCCGCACCCTTCGGTACGGAGACGTACGGGGCACCGGGACGGCCGCGCTCGGGGAGGTCGCCACCGGGCTCGCCGAGCGGATCTGCGTCGGTCTGCCGCCCGCCTGCACCGGCCTGGACGCGGACGGCGCCACCGCGATGCGCCGCCGAATCGACGACGTCCACACCGCCATGGCCCTGCTCCCGCAGTCCACCGAAGGACCCGCCACGCTGCGGGACCGCTGGGCGTCGGTCCTGGTCAGGCTGGCCGGGCGCGACTCGGTGGCGGGGGAGATCCGGGGCCGCGCCGTCCGGCTGCTCCTGGACGAGGGACGGCTGGCGGACAGCGAGGCCGAGCGCCACATGGGCCTGGCGCTCTCGGTGGGGACACCGCCCGGCGAGGCCGCCGCCTGGATCGAGGGGTTCGTCGGAGGCGCGTCGGGCGGCGGAATGCTCCTCGTCCACGACGAGCGGCTGCTCGCCCTGGTCGACACCTGGCTGACCGGTGTCCCCGCCGACGCCTTCACCGACGTACTGCCGCTGCTGCGCCGCACCTTCTCGGCGTACGAACCGGGGGTGCGCCGGACCCTCGGCGAGCTCGTCCGGCGCGGCCCCGGCACCACCGGCCCGGCCGCCGCCGGCGCCGCGGCCCCCGGCTTCGGGGCTGGGCTCGACCAAGACCGCGCCGACGCCATGGAGCCGCTGCTGCGGCTGCTCCTGGGCGGCGCCCACGGCCCCGGGGCACGCCCGGAGCACTCCGACCCCCTGGCAGGAGCGGCGAAGTGAGCACAGGTCAGACAGCGGACACCGAACCCCTCGACGCGGCCTCGGGCGAGCGGCTGCGCCGCTGGCGGATGGTGCTCGGCGGCGAGCGGGGCGCCGACGGGACGGGCCACGCGCTCACCGGGCGCGACGCCGCGATGGACGGCGCCCTCTCCGCGCTCTACGGCGGCTCCGGCGGACAGGGAACGTCCAAGGAGCGCGGCGCCGGGCTCGGCGCCTCCGCCCCGGGCGTGGCCCGCTGGCTGGGCGACATCCGCACGTACTTCCCCAGCTCCGTCGTCCAGGTCATGCAGCGCGATGCCATCGACCGCCTCGGGCTCTCCGCGCTGCTCCTGGAGCCGGAGATGCTGGAGGCCGTCGAGGCGGACGTGCACCTGGTGGGCACGCTGCTGTCGCTCAACAAGGCGATGCCGGAGACCACCAGGGAGACGGCCCGCATGGTCGTCCGCAAGGTCGTCGAGGACCTGGAGAAGCGGCTCGCGACCCGGACGAAGGCGACGCTGACGGGCGCCCTGGACCGTTCGGCGCGGATCAGCCGGCCCCGCCACCGGGACATCGACTGGGACCGCACCATCCGGGCGAACCTGAAGAACTACCTGCCCGAGTACGGCACGGTCGTCCCGGACCGGCTCGTCGGCTACGGACGGGCCGCCCAGTCCGTCAAGAAGGACGTGGTCCTCTGCATCGACCAGTCCGGATCGATGGCCGCCTCCGTCGTCTACGCCTCGGTCTTCGGCGCCGTCCTCGCCTCCATGCGCTCGATCGCCACCCGCCTCGTCGTCTTCGACACGGCCGTCGTCGACCTCACCGACCGGCTCGACGACCCGGTGGACGTGCTGTTCGGCACCCAGCTGGGCGGCGGCACCGACATCAACCGCGCCCTCGCCTACTGCCAGTCGCAGATCACCCGTCCTGCCGACACCGTCGTCGTACTCATCAGTGATCTTTACGAGGGAGGGATCCGCGACGAGATGCTGAAGCGGGTGGCGGCGATGAAGGCCTCCGGAGTGCAGTTCGTGGCCCTGCTCGCCCTCTCCGACGAGGGCGCCCCGGCCTACGACCACGAGCACGCGGCGGCCCTGTCCGCCCTGGGCGCGCCCGCCTTCGCCTGCACCCCCGACCTCTTCCCGGAGATCATGGCGGCGGCCGTCGAGAAGCGGGCTCTGCCGATACCTGACACGCTGTGAGCAGGTGATCTGTGACAGGTATCACCGCTCCGGTGTGATCTGCGATTTAGGGAGCTCGCTCTGGCGGGGATAACCTGCGAGACGGACATGCCGCGTACCCGGCCACCGTGTACGCCTCCCTCAGTGACAGCGCCGTCACGTTGCCCTTCGCGGCACGCCCACGCAGAAAACGAACCGCGAGACCACTGAAAAGGGACGGACGCGCGTGGACCTGTTCGAGTACCAGGCGAGGGACCTCTTCGCCAAGCACGGTGTACCGGTGCTGGCCGGTGAAGTGATCGACACGCCTGAGGCAGCCCGCGAGGCGACCGAGCGGCTGGGCGGCAAGTCCGTCGTCAAGGCGCAGGTGAAGGTAGGCGGCCGAGGCAAGGCCGGCGGCGTGAAGCTGGCGGCGAACCCGGACGAGGCCGTCGCCCGGGCCACGGACATCCTCGGCATGGACATCAAGGGCCACACGGTCCACAAGGTGATGATCGCCGAGCTGTCCCCGGAGATCGAGGCTGAGTACTACGTCTCGTACCTCCTCGACCGCACCAACCGCACCTTCCTGGCCATGGCGTCGGTGCAGGGCGGCATGGACATCGAGGAGGTCGCGGAGAAGACCCCCGAGGCCCTCGCGAAGGTCCCGGTCAACGCCGTCGAAGGCGTGAACATCGAGAAGGCCCGCGAGATCGTGGCCCAGGCGAAGTTCCCGGCCGAGGTGGCCGAGGGCGTCGCAGAGGCGATGGTGACCCTGTGGGAGACCTTCGTCGCCGAGGACGCGCTCCTCGTCGAGGTCAACCCGCTGGTGAAGACCAAGGACGGCCGCATCCTGGCCCTGGACGGCAAGGTCTCGCTCGACGAGAACGCCGACTTCCGCCAGCCCGGCCACGAGGCCCTGGAGGACAAGGACGCGGCCAACCCGCTCGAGGCCGCCGCCAAGGCCAAGGGCCTCAACTACGTCAAGCTCGAGGGCGAGGTCGGCATCATCGGCAACGGCGCGGGGCTCGTCATGAGCACCCTCGACGTCGTCGCGTACGCCGGTGAGAAGCACGGCGGCGTGAAGCCGGCCAACTTCCTCGACATCGGCGGCGGCGCGTCCGCCCAGGTGATGGCGAACGGCCTGGAGATCATCCTCGGCGACGCGGACGTCAAGTCCGTGTTCGTCAACGTCTTCGGTGGCATCACCGCCTGCGACGAGGTCGCCAACGGCATCGTCCAGGCGCTGCAGCTCCTCGCCGACAAGGGCGAAGAGGTCACCAAGCCGCTGGTCGTGCGTCTCGACGGCAACAACGCCGAGCTGGGTCGCAAGATCCTGTCGGACGCGAACCACCCGCTGGTCCAGCGTGTGGACACCATGGACGGCGCGGCCGACAAGGCCGCCGAGCTCGCGGCTGCGAAGTAAGGGAAGAGGGACAGAAACAGCCATGGCTATCTTCCTGAACAAGGACAGCAAGGTCATCGTCCAGGGCATGACCGGTGCCACGGGCATGAAGCACACCAAGCTCATGCTCGCGGACGGCACCAACATCGTCGGCGGTGTGAACCCGCGCAAGGCCGGTACGTCCGTCGACATCGACGGCACCGAGATCCCGGTCTTCGGCACGGTCGCCGAGGCGATGGAGAAGACCGGCGCCAACGTGTCCGTCCTCTTCGTGCCGCCGGCGTTCGCCAAGGCCGCCGTGGTCGAGGCGATCGACGCCGAGATCCCGCTCGCCGTGGTCATCACCGAGGGCATCGCGGTCCACGACTCCGCCGCCTTCTGGGCGTACGCGAACGCCAAGGGCAACAAGACCCGCATCATCGGCCCGAACTGCCCCGGTCTGATCACGCCGGGCCAGTCCAACGCCGGCATCATCCCGGGCGACATCACCAAGCCGGGCCGTATCGGCCTGGTGTCGAAGTCCGGCACGCTGACGTACCAGATGATGTACGAACTCCGTGACATCGGCTTCTCGTCCGCCGTCGGCATCGGTGGCGACCCGGTCATCGGTACGACGCACATCGACGCGCTCGCCGCGTTCGAGGCCGACCCCGACACCGACCTGATCGTCATGATCGGTGAGATCGGCGGCGACGCCGAGGAGCGCGCGGCCGACTTCATCAAGGCCAACGTGACCAAGCCGGTCGTCGGCTACGTCGCGGGCTTCACCGCGCCCGAGGGCAAGACCATGGGCCACGCCGGCGCCATCGTCTCCGGCTCCTCCGGCACGGCCGCCGCCAAGAAGGAGGCCCTGGAGGCCGCGGGCGTCAAGGTCGGCAAGACGCCGACCGAGACGGCCAAGCTGGCGCGCGAGATCCTCGCCGGCTGACCTCCCGGTCACCCGTACGGCTGGTCCGTACGTCTGTACGTCCGCATACGCGTGGGCCCGCACCCCCCGGAATTCACCGGCAGGGGTGCGGGCCCACGCGCGTTCCGCGTGCCCGGAGGTCAGCGGGGCTCCGGGACCAGCCGTTCGGGTCCGTGCACGGGTTCGTCGAGCAGTTTGCGGTGGAGCTCCACGTCCTCCTCGCCCTGCCGCTGCGGGCCGCTGTTGAGCGGTACGTTGCCGATGCGCTGGCCCGGGGAGATCGGCGGGATGTAGCGGGTGGGCGCGGTGGAGAGCGTGAAGGCGGTCGCGCCGACGATGACGGCGGTCAGGCTGACGGCGGCGCGCGTCCAGACCCGGATGCGGCGCTCGCCGCCGGTGCGCACGCGCCGGGGCCCGGGCAGCTTGACCACGCCCGGCGGCTGGGCGAGGACGAGGTCGGCGAGACGCTGCCGCAGCAGCTGGGACAGCTCCTCGTGGGTGGCCGCCGCGGCGAGCTCCGGTACGCGGCAGGCGACGGCCTTGCGGGCGTGCAGCAGCCGGTGGGCGGCGGCGGGGGTGCTGGCCTCGGTCTCGGCGGCTGTCTCGGGCAGGTCGAGGCCGAGGCCGTCGTAGAGCAGGAGCGTGCGGCGGTAGGCGGGCGGCAGGTCGAGGAGCGAACGCCGCAGCCTGCGGAGCCCGCGGTCGGCCGGGGGCCGGTCGGGGCGCCGGTGCTTGAGGCGGAACCGGTGCCAGGGGGAGAGGGCGTACTCGTGCGCCGCGGCCCGTACCCAGCCCGCCGGGTCCGGGTCGGTCGCGACTTCGGGCCAGTGCTGCCAGGCGCGGTGGAAGGCACGCTCGACGGCTTCCTTGGCCAGCCCCCGGCGCCCGGTGAGCAGGTACGTCTGCTG
>NZ_JBJHPC010000024.1:0-30786 GCF_045257485.1 Streptomyces sp. YS-3
GGCTATGACTGAGCGTCAGGGAGGGGGCGGGCCCGAGACGAGCGGGGCGTTCCGTGGCACCGGTGCGCGTGCGCTGCTCCAGGGGCAGCTGCGGCGCAGAGTGGGGCGGTCCGACCTCACAGCGGTGGCGGAAGTCCGGCGCGCGCTGCGGGAGTTGCTGGGGCACTGGAAGCACACGGGGCCGGTCGAGGTGGCCGAACTGCTCACCTGCGAGCTGGTGACCAACGCGCTCATACACACCGATCAGGGAGCGGTGGTGACGGCCACGGTGGCTCCGGCGGGACTCCGCGTCGAGGTGCACGACTTCACCCCGGAGCTCCCCGATCCGTACGTACCGTCCACCGACGACGGTACGCACGGCAGGGGCCTGCTCCTCGTGCAGGCGCTCGCGGACGCCTGGGGCGTACGGATGCACGAGGCGGGCAAGGTGGTCTGGTTCGAGCTCGGCAACGGGACGGCGTGAGGCCGCTCGGCCCACCGGCTTCCGGCTGGACCGGGCGGCCCGCGCTCAGCCGAACTGCTGCTCCAGATCCTTGAGTTTGCGCTCCAGGTGATCCAGGCGCGGCAGCGTCTGGGTGTCGTCCTCGGCCGTGAGGTCGACGGTGCGGGGCGCCGTCGCGGACTCAGTTCCGTCGACGGCCTGAAGGGAGGGCCGGTTGCGAAGAGGCAGCTGTCCCGGCTCGGATATGGCGGGCTCCGCGACGGCCTTCGGCTGACCGGAGGCGCCGGCGGTCATGGAGGGGACCTCGATCCGACGGCCGCCCGGCCGCACCCGGCTCATGTTCCGGCCCTGCCGGCTGAGCGCCTTGAGGTGGGCGCGCTCCAGCTTCTCCTGCTCGCGCCGGCGCAGCCGGTTCTGCTCCTTGGCGCGCCGGTCCTCGCGTACCTCCTCGACCGCCTCGTCCAGCGTCCGCACCCCTTCGAGGAGCATCAGCGACCAGGCGCCGAAGGTCTCCCGGGGGGCCCTCAGCCACCGGACGATCCGGATCTGCGGCAGCGGGCGGGGCACCAGGCCCTGTTCGCGCAGCGCCGCCCGCCGGGTCTGCTTCAGCGCGCGGTCGAAGAGCACCGCCGCCGAGAGCGACATCCCGGCGAAGAACTGCGGGGCGCCCGCGTGGGCCATGCCGCGCGGCGCGTGCACCCAGTTGAACCAGGCCGCCGCGCCCGCGAACGTCCACACCAGCAGCCGTGAGCCGAGCGCCGCGTCGCCGTGGCTGGCCTCGCGCACCGCCAGCACCGAGCAGAACATCGCGGCGCCGTCGAGGCCGAAGGGTACGAGGTACTCCCAGCCGTCCGTCAGGCTGAGGTTCTGCCGGCCGAAGCCGACCAGCCCGTGGAAGGAGAGCGCGGCGGCGACGGCCGCGCAGCAGAACAGCAGCCCATAGGAGGCGGTGCCGTACACGGCTTCCTTGCGGCGCCGGCGCTCCTCGCTGCGTTCCCAGGTGTCGTCGGACGTGCTCCCGCTCGCGCGCCTGCCGCGCGCGAGGACGACCAGCGCCACGACGACCCCCACGATCATCACGCCGCCCGGAAGCAGCCAGTCCAGATGTATGTCGGTCAGTCGCATGCGGTGTCCCTTTAATCACGTAAGACGTTCCGGGCGCCATAGTGCTCCTGCGGCGCGCGGACGCAGGCGTTTTCGGGGGAACAGGCCGTCATTGACGGCCGGTGGCATACGGATAGGTGCGATCTGCTCGAACTGGGTTCGCCATATGACGAGTTGAGTTCGAATTCGACTCACCCGGACGAGTGGCGTGGGTTCAGGACGCGGCGCTCAGCTTGGCCACCCGGTCGGCGTCGCAGGTACGCGGACAGGTGACGCAGGTGTCCTCGGGGCGCAGCGTGTAGAAGAGGCAGCAGCTCGCCCGGTCGCGGGTGGGCAGCGGCTCACCGGCCGGCCCGGTCAGCTCGCGGAAGCCCGCGGCGCCCACGTACGGCTTGGTCGAGCCGGGCAGCAGCCGCTCCAGCTCGGTCATCGCCCGGCGCTCCTCGCCGAGCAGGGCCGCCACGTACCACAGGCCCTCGATGACCTCGTCGGTCGCCATGCCCCACAGCGCCCGCCGGCCGCGCCGCATCCGGGGCCCGAAACCGTCGAGCACCGGGCCCAGATGCCCGGCGACGGCCGCGCGGACCTCGGCGCGCAGCGCCTCCTCGTCCGGGACGACCCGCGCCCCGGGCAGCGCCGCCGCCGGGTCCCCGGGCAGACACGCGAACTCCCGCACCCGCACGGTCAGCCGCCCCAGGGTGCGCTGGAAGGACACGTCCTCGACGGGCACCCGCGGCACCCGGCGGTGCAGGAACCACGGCACCGTGATCAGCAGACAGGCGGGCCAGGCGTAGCGGTGGAAGCCGAAGGAGGCGATGACGTCGGGGCGGGCCCGCTGCCCGTAGTCGCGCAGGACCTGCGCGTCGTCCCAGCCGAGGAAGGCGTCCAGGGCGTCCCCGCCGGAGGCGAGCTGGTCCGCGCCGACCCAGCCGGGGGAGCGGGGCGCCCGCTCGCCGTCCGCGAGCTCCTGGACCCGGATGCCGGGGTAGACGTCGGCGAGGCGTGCGTAGGACGCGGCCAGGGGGCTCGCGAGCAGCGTCGGCACAGTCATGCAGGGACCACCGAATCACGATCGTTGGCAGGTAAGGCTTACCTTAGCGGATGTGCGCGATGTTTGAACTGTCGCTTTGTCCGCCTATGGTGCTGGGGGAATACCGAGCGGTAGGAGGGCGTGGGGTGGAGCGGGGCAGAGCGCGCGAGGCGGCGGTGCCGCCGTCCGGGGCTGCCCGTGTGCCCGCGCAGACCCGGGTGGAGGGCGACCCGTTCGAAGCGTCCGTACGAGAGGCCTCGGCTGTACGAGAGGCCTCGGCTGTACGGGAGCCCTCGGCTGTACGGGAGGGTTCCGCCGTACGGGAGGGCTCCGCACGCGGTGAGCACACGCACAGCGAGCCGCCCGCGCCCCGGGTCCGCCGGCACTCCGTGCGCGGCCAGATCCTGGAGGCGCTGCGGGCCGCGCTGGTCGACGGCGAGCTGGTGCCGGGCGAGGTGTACTCGGCGGTGGTGCTCGGCGAGCGCTTCGGCGTCTCGGCCACCCCGGTCCGTGAGGCGATGCAGCGCCTGGCCTCCGAGGGCGCCGTCGAGGTCGTCCCCAACCGCGGCTTCCGGGTCACCGCGCGCACGCCGGGCGAGCTGGCCGAGCTGGCCGAGGTCCGCGCCCTGATCGAGGTGCCGGTGATGCTGCGGCTGGCCAGGACCGTGCCCGCCGCGCGCTGGGCCGAGCTGCGGCCCCTGGCGGAGGCGACCACACAGGCGGCGGCGGTCGGCGACCGGGCGGGTTACGCCGAGTCGGACCGCGCCTTCCACCGGGCGGTCCTGGCGCTCGCCGGGAACCGGCAGCTGCTCCAGGTGGCGGAGGATCTGCACCGGCGCTCGCAGTGGCCGCTGACGGCGGCGCCGGTCGCGCGCCGGGCGGAGCTGGTGGCGGACGCGGCCGAGCATCTGGCGCTGCTGGACGCGCTGACCGCGCAGGACCTGGCCGTGGTGCAGGCGCTGGTGCGGGAGCATTTCACGGGGTCCGCACTCTGACGCTGGGCGCGTGTCGCTGTGCGGCGGGTGCGGGTTCGTCGTGGCTGGTCGCGCAGTTCCCCGCGCCCCTCAGGTAGCCCGCCGCAGCCGGAGAACTCGGCTCAGCCACAGACCTCCTGGGGGCGCGGGGAACTGCGCGAGCAAGCCCGTACGGTCCGCAGACGAACGGGGGTTTTCAGGGGCGCGGGGAACCGCGCGACCAGCCCTCGCCGGCCCGCGGACGGACAGCGCGCGTCTCAGGTAGCCCGCCGCAGCCGGAAAACCCGGTTCAGCCACAGACCTCCTGGGGGCGCGGGGAACTGCGCGAGCAAGCCCGCACGGTCCGCAGACGAACGAGGGTTTTCAGGGGCGCGGGGAACCGCGCGCCCAGCCCCCGCCGGCCCGCGGAGGAACAGCGCGCGTCTCAGGTCGTCGCCGGGGACGGGGCCAAGTGGGTCGCCAGCCAGGTGGGGACCCCGCCCAGGAGCCGGAACAGCCGCGCCGCCTCCGTGCGCAGCCGTGCCGCCTCCGGCTCCGGCTCGGCCTCGGCCAGGGCGGCGAGCGCCGGGGCCGTACCGACCAGGTAGCCCAGCTCCTCCCGGATCCGCAGCGACTCCGCGAAGCCGTGTCTCGCCTCCGCCAACTCCCCGTCCCGCAGGGCGAGTCCGGCCAGATGACGCCAGGTGAAGGAGAGCAGCAGGGTGTCCCCGTGCGCGGTGGCGCCCGCGTGCGCGCGGCGGTAGGCGGCGCGGGCCGCCTGCGGCGCGTCCGCCACGTTCTCCGCGAGCAGCCCCCGGCGGAAGTCGAGCAGGGCCCGGCCCCGCGCCGCCGGGGCGATCAGCGCGGCGGCCCGGCCCAGCGCCGAGCGGGCCTCGTCGGCGCGGTCGCGCACCCCGAGCAGCGTCGAGGCGTACGCCAGCTGGCCGCGTTCGCACGCCGCCGCGCCGCGCTCCTCGTCGTCCCCGGCCACCGCCTCCGCGCCGCGCAGGGCCTCCTCGGCCTCGGCCCAGCCGTCCCCGGTGTACAGGCACCGCTCGGTGAGCAGCGCGGCCCGCTGGAGCGCGGCGCCGGGCTCCGCGCCGTATGGTTCGAGCAGGGCGGCGGCGTCCGTCCAGCAGCCGCGCGAGCGCAGCCGCCATACCGCGGTCTGGAGCGGATGGAGTGGATCGAGCGGATCGAGCGGATCCCCGTTCTCCGCAGTCGTTCCGGAATCAGACATGGCGGAGTACGCCACGTTGCCCTCCCCGAGCGCGCCATCGAGCCGTTGAGTCCGAGCTGTTGAGCCGTGTGGCGAATCTCAGCACGGATTGGCACGCCGGGCCAAGGGCCACGCGTGAATTCCTTCACAAACGGCGAATTGCGGTACGCCGCGGTGGTGTTCCGGATCCGCCCCGCCGCCCGCGCGCCCCCCTCAGCTCATCCGCAGGGCCAGGAAGAAGTCCAGCTTGTCCTCCAGGCGCGAAAGGTCACGCCCCGTCAGTTGCTCGATCCGGCCCACCCGGTAGCGCAAGGTGTTGACGTGCAGATGCAGGCGCGTGGCGCAGCGGGTCCAGGAGCCGTCGCAGTCGAGGAACGCCTCCAGGGTCGGGATGAGCTCGGCCCGGTGGCGGCGGTCGTAGTCGCGCAGCGGGTCCAGCAGGCGGGCCGTGAAGGCGCGGCGCACGTCGTCCGGGACGAACGGCAGCAGCAGGACGTGCGAGGCCAGCTCGTGGTGGCCGGCCGCGCAGACCCGTCCCGGGCGGGCCGCGGCGACCCGGCGGGCGTGCCGGGCCTCCTCCAGGGCGCCGCGCAGTCCCTCGGCCGAGTGCACCGCGGCGCTGACACCCAGTGTCAGGCGGCCGTCGTCGGCGAGCCCCGCCGAGAGCGGCGCCTGCACCGCCGCGAGCAGCGCGTCCGCGTGCAGCCCGGCCTCGATGCCCTCCGGACCGACCGCGGGCAGCGGCACCAGCGCGATGGCCTCGTCGCCCACGTGGGCGACCGCGATCCGGTCCGAGGAGTCGGAGCCCGCCACGGCCGGGTCGACCAGGACCTCCTCCAGCAGGGCCTGGGCGACCGGGCCGCCCGCGACCTCCGCGGCGGTGGCCGCCGTCTGGCTCCAGTCGACGCGGGCCACGATGACCTGCCAGTGCGGCGCGGAGCCGAGGCCCGGCAGCAGCACCGGGGCGGCGACCCGCAGCCGGGCCGCGATCTCCGCGGGCGCGGCCCCGGTCTGCACCAGCTCCAGGACCTCCTGGGCGAGCCGGCGGCGTACCGTACGGGCCGCGTCGCGGCGGTCGCGCTCCACGGCGATCAGCTGGGTGACGCCCTGGAGCAGGTCGAGCCGGGCGGCGGGCCAGTCGGCCGCGTCGGCCTCCACCGCCAGCAGCCAGTCCGACAGGACCGTCTCGCGCACGTCACGGGCGGCGGGCGCCGCGCCGCGCCCGCTGTGGCGGATGGGGAAGAGCGAGTACGTGGTGCCCTGGACCACGGCCCGGTGCGGGCCCCGGCGGCCGGTGCGGGTCGCGCCGAGGTGTTCACCCGCCAGAGTGGCGGCGACGGCCGGGTCGAGCGGTTCGCCCGCGCCCGCGATCCGGCGGCCGGTGGGGGAGAGCACCCAGGCCCGCAGATCGAGGTCGGAGCCGAGCAGGTCCAGGACGACCTCCGGGCCGCCGCCCGCGGGCCCCGAGGTCATCAGCCGCCGGTGCCGGTCGACCACGGCCGCCAGGTCCCCGGCCCGCTCACCGGAGACCTGGCGCACCACGTGCTCGGTGATGGTGGCGAAGGCCACCGACTCGTTCACCGCGAACAGCGGCAGCCGGTGCTGTGCACACGCACGGATCAGGTCATCCGGGATCGCGCCCAGCTCGGCCTCGCCGGCCGCCAGGCCCACCACCCCGGCCCCGGCCAGGATGCGGACGAATGGCTCGGAATCGTCGGCGTCGCGGCGCCAGGCGAGGCCGGTGAGGACCAGCTCGCCGCCGGAGAGATAACGGCTGGGATCACGCAGGTCAGTGGTCATCACCCCGCGTACGGTGCGGTCCAGCTCGTCGTCGCCGCCGAGCAGCCGCAGCCCCAGCGCGTCGGTCTCCAGAAGTGCGCGCAGCCGCATCGCGTGTCGCCGCCGATCTGTCTTGTTGTTGCCGGTGGAAAGCGGTGGGGTTACTGAGCACCGCCTTTCATACGAATCTACAAGACGTAGATGGAGACCAGCCAACTCCTTCATGGTTTCGGTGACTGCACCCGGCGGAGTGAGGCTTGTGTACTGGGGCCACACAGCGTGAACAGCACATGAACGACTTCATCAGCCAAGGGCCGGCCGTCCCCGGGACCCGCGCGAACGACCCCGATTGAGAAGAAGAGAGCCACTCATGGACTTCCTTCGCCCCGCCAGCTGGGAGGAGGCGCTCGCCGCCAAGGCCGAGCACCCCACGGCTGTGCCCATTGCGGGTGGCACCGATGTGATGGTCGAGATCAACTTCGACCACCGCCGGCCCGAGTACCTTCTGGACCTGAACCGCATCGAGCTGCTGCGCGCGTGGGAGACCGGCGAGGAGACCGTACGGCTCGGCGCGTCCGTGTCGTACACCCAGATCATGGAGAACCTGCGCGCCGAGCTGCCGGGGCTGGCGCTCGCCTCGCACACCGTCGCCTCCCCGCAGATCCGCAACCGCGGCGGCGTCGGCGGCAACCTCGGCACCGCCTCCCCGGCCGGTGACGCCCACCCGGCGCTGCTCGCCGCGGGCGCCGAGGTCGAGGTCGAGTCGGTCCGCGGCTCGCGGCTGATCCCGATCGACGACTTCTACACCGGTGTGAAGCGCAACGCGATGGCGCCGGACGAGCTCATCAAGACCGTCCACATCAAGAAGGCGGACGGCCCCCAGCAGTACTCCAAGGTCGGCACCCGCAACGCGATGGTCATCGCGGTCTGCGCCTTCGGCCTGGCCCTGCACCCCGAGACCCGGACGGTCCGCACCGGCATCGGCTCCGCCGCCCCCACCCCGGTCCGGGCGAAGACCGCGGAGGAGTTCCTGAACGCCGCGCTCGACGAGGGCGGCTTCTGGGAGAGCGGCAAGATCATCACCCCCTCGATCGCCAAGCAGTTCGCGGAGCTCGCCGCCGCCTCCTGCAATCCGATCGACGACGTACGAGGCACGGCCAGGTACCGCCGGCACGCCGTGGGCATCATGGCCCGCCGCACGCTCGGCTGGACCTGGGAGCAGTACCGCGGCACCGGCCGCTCGCTTGAAGGAGCTGCATAACCATGCGCGTCAATTTCACGGTCAACGGCCGCCAGCACGAAGCCGACGACGTCTGGGAGGGCGAGAGCCTTCTCTACGTCCTGCGCGAGCGCATGGGTCTTCCCGGTTCGAAGAACGCCTGCGAACAGGGCGAATGCGGCTCCTGCACGGTCCGTCTGGACGGCGTGCCGGTCTGTTCCTGTCTGGTCGCGGCCGGTCAGGTCGAGGGCCGCGAGGTCATCACGGTCGAGGGCCTGGCGGACTACGCCAAGCACCGCCAGGAGGCCCACCCGGGCGGCGCCTGCCCCTCCGGCTCCTGCGGCACCTCCGTCGACGCCGCCCAGCGCTGGCAGGCCAAGCCCGCCGACGGCCGCAGCAGCGAGACCGGCGAGCTCTCCCCGGTCCAGCAGGCGTTCATCGACGCCGGCGCCGTCCAGTGCGGCTTCTGCACCCCGGGTCTGCTGGTGGCCGCCGACGAGCTCCTGGAGCGCAACCCCTCCCCGTCCGACCAGGACATCCGCGAGGCCCTCTCCGGCAACCTCTGCCGCTGCACCGGTTACGAGAAGATCCTCGACGCGGTCCGCCTCGCGACCGCCCGTCAGGAAGAGGCGGTCTGACGATCATGGCCACCACTGGTACTCCCACCAACATCACCCAGGGTTCCAAGACCAAGGGCGGCATCGGCGAGTCGACGCTGCGCCCGGACGGCACCCTCAAGGTCACCGGTGAGTTCGCGTACTCCTCGGACATGTGGCACGAGGACATGCTCTGGGGTCAGACCCTGCGCTCCCCGGTCGCCCACGCCGAGATCCGGTCCATCGACATCTCCGAGGCCCTGGCGATGCCCGGCGTCTACGCCGTGCTGACCTACGACGACCTGCCGGCCGAGATGAAGCACTACGGCCTGGAGATCCAGGACACCCCGGTCCTGGCCCACGGCAAGGTCCGCCACCACGGCGAGCCGGTGGCGCTGGTCGCCGCCGACCACCCGGAGACCGCGCGCCGCGCCGCCGCCAAGATCAAGGTGGACTACGCCGAGCTGCCGGTCATCACCGACGAGGCGTCCGCGACCGCCCCCGACGCGATCCTGGTCCACGAGGGCCGCGACGACCACCACATCGGGCACGTGCCGCACCCCAACATCGTGCACCGCCAGCCGATCGTGCGCGGAGACGCCGACGAGGCCGCCCGGCGCGCGGATGTCATCGTCAGGGGCGAGTACACCTTCGGCATGCAGGACCAGGCCTTCCTCGGCCCGGAGTCCGGCCTCGCGGTGCCCTCCGAGGACGGCGGCGTCGAGCTGTACGTGGCCACCCAGTGGCTCCACTCCGACCTTCGGCAGATCGCCCCCGTCCTCGGCCTGCCCGAGGAGAAGGTCCGGATGACGCTCTCCGGCGTCGGCGGCGCCTTCGGCGGTCGCGAGGACATCTCGATGCAGATCCACGCCTGTCTGCTGGCGCTGCGCACCGGCAAGCCGGTCAAGATCGTCTACAACCGGTTCGAGTCCTTCTTCGGCCACGTCCACCGCCACCCGGCGAAGCTCTACTACGAGCACGGCGCCACCAAGGACGGCAAGCTCACGCACATGAAGTGCAAGATCGTCCTGGACGGCGGCGCGTACGCGTCGGCCTCCCCGGCGGTCGTCGGCAACGCCTCCTCGCTGAGCGTCGGCCCGTATGTGATCGACGACGTCGACATCGAGGCCATCGCGCTCTACACCAACAACCCGCCCTGCGGCGCCATGCGCGGCTTCGGCGCGGTCCAGGCCTGCTTCGCGTACGAGGCCCAGATGGACAAGCTGGCGGCGAAGCTGGGCATCGACCCGGTGGAGTTCCGGCAGCTGAACGCCATGGAGCAGGGCACGATCATGCCGACCGGACAGCCGGTCGACTCCCCGGCCCCGGTCGCCGAGCTGCTGCGCCGCGTCAAGGCCCGTCCGCTGCCCCCCGAGCAGCAGTGGGCGACGGCGGGCGAGCAGGCCGACGTCCGCGCGCTGCCCGGCGGCCTGTCCAACACCACGCACGGCGAGGGCGTCGTACGGGGCGTGGGCTACGCGGTCGGCATCAAGAACGTCGGCTTCTCCGAGGGCTTCGACGACTACTCCACCGCCAAGGTGCGCATGGAGGTCGTCGGCGGCGAGCCGGTCGCCACCGTGCACACCGCGATGGCGGAGGTCGGCCAGGGCGGTGTCACCGTCCACGCGCAGATCGCCCGCACCGAGCTCGGCGTCGCCCAGGTGACCATCCACCCGGCCGACACCCAGGTCGGCTCCGCCGGCTCCACCTCGGCATCGCGCCAGACGTACGTCACCGGCGGCGCGGTCAAGAACACCTGCGAGCACGTCCGCGAGGCCGTCCTGGAGATCGGCCGCCGCAAGTTCGGCTCGTACCACCCGGCCTGGGCGACCGCCGAGCTCCTCCTGGAGGGCGGCAAGGTCGTCACCGACGGCGGCGAGGTCCTTGCGGACCTCGTGGACGTCCTGGAGGACGAGGCGGTGGAGCTGGAGCTGGAGTGGCGCCACCGCCCCACCGAGGCGTTCGACCTGCGTACCGGCCAGGGCCACGGCCACGTCCAGTACTCGTTCGCCGCGCACCGCGCGGTCGTCGAGGTGGACACCGAGCTCGGCCTCGTCAAGGTCGTCGAGCTGGCGGTCGCCCAGGACGTCGGCAAGGCGCTCAACCCGCTGTCCGTCGTCGGCCAGATCCAGGGCGGCACCACCCAGGGCCTGGGCGTGGCGGTCATGGAGGAGATCATCGTCGACCCGAAGACCGCGAAGGTGCGCAACCCCTCCTTCACGGACTACCTCATCCCCACGATCCTCGACACGCCGACGATCCCGGTCGACGTGCTCGAACTCGCCGACGAGCACGCCCCGTACGGGCTGCGCGGCATCGGCGAGGCCCCGACCCTGTCGTCCACCCCGGCCGTCCTCGCGGCGATCCGGAACGCGACGGGTCTGGAGCTGAACAGGACCCCGGTACGCCCCGAGCACCTCACGGGCACTGAGTCGTCCTGACCCCCCGGACCCTCCGGGCGGTGCGTGCCCGGGAACGTCACACTCCCCGCCGCCCGCACCGCCCGGAGCCCGGAAGTACCGCACCGCTCACGGTCCTTCACCGGCACCATCCGCACCACCAGCAGCAACACCCGTACCACCGGCATCACCAGGCAGTACCCGGATGACCAGCACCAACCCCGCACTGCGGTACCGGCAGGAACCGGTACCCCCGCAGCCGCGGAAACGTTCGTCTCGGGCCGTCCCCCGGGTCGTGCAGCCCACGCACCATCCCAAATCCCGCAGCTTGTCCGACGGAGATCTCCGTCCGATGCGGGTGCCCCTGTGAACCTTGGGAGTAGGCACCATGACCCAGCAGTCTGTGGAGCCGAAGACCACCGCCGAGGAGGCGGGCCCCGGCTCGCGCGTCCCCGCCGGCAGGTCTTGGCTCGACCGGTACTTTCACATAACGGACAGAGGATCCACGGTCGCGCAGGAGGTGCGCGGCGGCATCACCACCTTCATGGCGATGTGCTACATCCTCCTGCTCAACCCGCTGATCCTCTCGACGCCCGACGTCGACAAGCACACGCTGGGCCATGCGGGCCTGGTGACGGCCACCGCCTTCGCGGCGGCGGCCAGCACGCTGCTGATGGGCTTCATCGGCAAGGTCCCGCTCGCGCTGGCCGCCGGACTGAACGTCTCCGCGGCCCTGACCACCCAGGTGGTCCCCAACATGACCTGGCCGCAGGCCATGGGCATGTGCGTCATGTACGGCGTGGTCATCATGCTGCTGGTCGTCACCGGCCTCCGCGAGATGATCATGAACGCCATCCCGCTGCCGCTCAAGCACGCGATCACCATGGGCATCGGCATGTTCGTCGCCCTGCTCGGCCTGGTGAAGGCCGGATTCGTGGGCAAGGGCCAGGGCGGCCCCGTCACCCTCGGCGCCACGGGCGAGCTGGTCGGCTGGCCGGTCTTCTTCTTCGCGGTGACCCTGCTCCTGATCTTCGCCCTCCAGGCGCGCAACATCCCCGGCGCGATCCTGATCGGCATCGTGACCGGCACGGTCCTCTCGCTCGTGGTCACCAAGGTCGCCGGCCTGAACGACAAGGACTGGGGCGGCCTCGCCCCGGGCCTGGACGGCAGCGCGGTCGCCAAGCCCGACTTCGGACTCTTCGGCGACGTGGAGTTCGGCGGCTGGGACCAGATGGGCGCCATCGGCGTCGGCATGATCGTCTTCACCCTGGTGCTGGCCGGCTTCTTCGACGCGATGGCCACCATCATCGGCGTCGGCCAGGAGGCCAAGCTCGCCGACGACCAGGGCCGGATGCCGGGCCTGTCCAAGGCGCTGTTCATCGACGGGGCGGGCGGCGCGATCGGCGGTGTCTCCGGCGCCTCCGGCCAGACCGTCTTCATCGAGTCCGCGACCGGCGCCGGCGAGGGGGCCCGCACCGGCCTCTCCTCGGTCGTCACCGGCCTCTTCTTCGCGGCCTGCCTCTTCTTCACCCCGCTCACCCAGTTGGTCCCGGCCCAGGTGGCCGCCGCCGCCCTGGTCGTGATCGGCTCGATGATGATGAGCGCGGCGCGGCACGTGGACTGGAACGACCGCTCGGTGTCGATCCCGGTCTTCCTCACCGTGGCCCTGATGCCGTTCACGTACAACATCACCGCCGGTGTCGGCGCCGGTGTCATCTCCTACACCGTCATCAAGGCGGCGCAGGGCAAGTGGCGGGAGATCGGCGGGTTCATGTGGGCCCTGTCCGGCATCTTCCTCGTCTACTTCGCGCTCAGCCCGATCGAGAACTGGCTGGGCGTCAAGTAGGCCACGACCGGGGCGTACGACCGGACGCCCTCCACCATCCGCTCGTTAAGGAGACCGAACATGCTGGACATCGCCGAGGAGCTGAACCGGTGGGTCGAGCAGGGCCGTGACTTCGCCGTCGCCACCGTGGTGGCGGTCGGCGGCAGCGCGCCACGCCAGCCGGGCGCGGCGCTCGCCGTCGACGGCGAGGGCACGGCGATCGGTTCGGTCTCCGGCGGATGCGTGGAGGGCGCGGTCTACGACCTGTGCCGGCAGGCCCTGGCGGACGGCGAACCCGTCCTCGAACGCTTCGGCTACAGCGACGAGGACGCCTTCGCCGTCGGCCTGACCTGCGGCGGGATCATCGACATCCTGGTGACGCCGGTGCCGGCCGGCTCCCCGTCGCGGGCGGTGTTCGCCACCGCCCTGGAGGCCGCGGCGCGCGACGAGGCCGCGGCGCTCGCGCGCGTCACCGACGGCCCGTCCGAACTGGTGGGCCGCCCGCTTCTCGTACGGCCCGACGGTACGTACGAGGGCGCCCTCGGCGGCCACCCCGAGCTGGACCGGGCGGTGGCGGACGAGGCGCGGGCCATGCTGGACGCGGGCCGCACCGGCACCCTCGTCCTGGGCGCCGACGGACGGCTGTGCGGCCGGCCGGTCACGGTCCTGGTCGAGTCGAGCGTCCCGCCCCCGCGCATGATCGTCTTCGGTGCGATCGACTTCGCGTCGGCGCTGGTCCGTGTGGGGAAGTTCCTCGGCTACCGGGTCACGGTGTGCGACGCGCGCCCCGTGTTCGCCACGGCCGTCCGCTTCCCGGACGCGGACGAGATCGTGGTGGAGTGGCCGCACCGCTATCTGGCGTCGACCGAGGTCGACTCCCGTACGGTGCTGTGCGTCCTCACCCACGACGCCAAGTTCGACGTCCCGCTCCTCGAACTGGCGCTGCGGCTGCCCGTGGCGTACGTGGGCGCGATGGGTTCACGCCGTACGCACGAGGACCGCAACGCTCGGCTGCGGGAGGTGGGCGTGACGGAGCTGGAGCTCGCCCGGCTGCGCTCGCCGATCGGCCTCGACCTCGGCGCGCGTACCCCGGAGGAGACGGCGCTGTCCATCGCGGCGGAGATCGTGGCGAGCCGGCGCGGGGGGAGCGGGGTGTCGCTGACGGGTGCGCACACCCCGATCCACCACGACGGCCCGGAGGGACGGATACGTTCGGCGGCCTAGCCTTCCCGGCCCCGCCCTGCCCTGCCCCTTCCGAACCGCGACCGAGGCTCGCGGTCAGGCGTCCTCGGGCGGTGTGTCCGACGTCGGTGAATACGGCTTGATGTCGAGCACCGGCGTGCCGTTGACGAGGTCCACCCCGTCGAAGTGCAGGACGTTGCCCTTCACCTCGCGGACGCGCACCAGGCTCAGCCCGATGCGGTTGTGCCGGTTGGGCGTCCGGGTGGCGTAGACGCCGGTCGTGCGCCCGCTCTCCTCCCAGCCGCGCGGCACCACCCGCAGCGCTGCGGCCTCCTCGTCGGTCTGGTCGTGCAGCCAGGTCAGCAGCCAGACGTACCAGCCCTCGGCGACACCGTCGAGCCCTGCCGCGTAGGGCTCGTAGAGCACCACCTGGCCCTGGTCCCCGTACGCCAGGGTCGCCTGCGGCGGCGCCTGCTGGGGGCGGACGTACTCCGTCACGACATGGCCGATCGGCGACAGCGGCACCACCGCGTCGGCACCGAGAGGGGCGGTCGGTTGGGACACCACGTATCTCCTCGCACTCCGGAACCACGACAACCAGACAGAACGACAGCACATGCCGAACGACACTCCGCGCGGGCCCGGCGCGCGATGCCTGAAACGCGCCGGTCGTGCGCGAAGTCGAGAGACAGATGCCTGACAATCAATAACGCTGACAATATAGTGGGCTGCCGGGAGGTACGGCCCGAGTCGTCGGGCCGGTCCGAGGAGGCAGCCCGTGAGACTGAGTCCGCCGTTACCCGAACCGCCGGGCATAGCCGCCGCTGTGCTCTGGCTGCCGTCCCGGCGTCTGGACACCGCGCAGGCGGTCGCGGCCGGGCGGCTCGACCAGGAGACCGCCGACCGGCTCGGCTACCGCGCGCTGAGCGAGAGCCCGGACCGGGCGGCCCCCGAGATGGCCGTGCTCGCGGCACAGAAGGCGCTCGCCGACGCGGGCTGGTCCGGCGACGACCTCGGCCTGGTCGTGCACTCCTGGATCTACCACCAGGGCCATGACTTCTGGTCCGCCCCGCACTACGTGGCGCACGGCATCGGAGCCCGCCACGCGACCCCCCTCGGGGTGCAGCAGACCTCCAACGGCGCGGTGGCCGCCCTGGAGGTCGCCGCCGCCCGCCTCGCGCTCGACCCGTCGGTCAACCGGTGCCTGGTGACCACCGCCGACCGGTTCGTCGGGCCCGGCTTCGACCGCTGGGCCGGCGACATCGACGTGGCGTACGGGGACGCGGCCACCGCCCTGCTCCTGGACCGCGACGCGGGCCCCTACCGGCTGCTCGCCATCGCCTCCGTCAGCGTCCCCGAGTACGAGGTGCTCTACCGGGGCGACGACGCCTTCACCCCCGCCCCGCGCAGCACCCACACCACGGTCAGCGCCCGGCGCACCAAACTGACCTTCCGGGCGGGCGGCGGCTGGCCCCGGTTCGTCGCCGTACTGCGCCGATCCGTGCAGCGCGTGGTGCTCGACGCCATCGCGGACGCCGGGCTCACCCCGGCCGACCCCCGGCTGCGCTATCTCGTCCTGCCCCGCCTCAGCACCGGCGCCCTCGGCCAGTTCTACGGGCCCTCGGTGCACGAACTGGCCCTGCCCCACACCGAACTCCTCGACCTCGGCCGCGACACCGGGCACCTCGGTGCCGGGGACGTCGTGGCCAATCTCGCCACCCTCCAGGACGACGACCGGCTCGCGCCGGGCGAGGTGGCGCTCTTCCTGAGCGCCGGCAACGGCTTCACCTGGTCCTGTGTCGCGATATCCCACGAATAGCCCCGGCCGGTCACACCCGGCGGGCGCGGAACGTCTTCTCCGTGCGGGATTCCCGTACGGCTCTTTCGTACAGCTTCCACAGTGAGAGGTGCAGTCGAGTGACGATGCGAAACGAGGCCCTGGTCATCGGCGCGGGTGTGGCCGGACTGACCACGGCGGTATGTCTGGCGGAGCGCGGCTTCACGGTCCGGGTCGTCGCCGAGCGCGCGCCCCGGCAGACCACGTCGGCCGTGGCGGGAGCGATCATCGGCGGTCCGGCGATCGCCGACGACACCGAGGCGGAGGCCAAGTTCGCGCCGACGGCCATCACCCGCCCCTGGCACCAGGTGAGCCTGGCCGAGTTCGGCGCGCTGGCCAAGCAGCCCGACAGCGGCGTCCATCTGACCCGTGGCCGCCTGGTGAACCGGCAGGCCGCCGGCGGCCATGAGTGGGCCGCCCATCTGCCCGGCTACACGCCGTGCGGCGAGGAGGAGAGCGGCGGCTTCCCGGTGGCGTTCCGCGTCGACCTGCCGACCGTGGACATGCCCGTCTACCTGGACTACCTCGCCTCCCGGGTCACGGCCGCGGGGGGCAGCGTCGAGACGGGCACCGTGGGCTCGCTGGAGGAGGCCGCCGCCCAGGCGCCGCTCGTCGTCAACTGCACGGGCGTGGGGGCGCGCGCCCTGGCCGACGACCCCAAGGTCTTCCCGGTCCGCGGCCAGCACGTGATCGTGGAGAACCCGGGCATCGACGAGTTCTTCTTCGAGCAGAACCCCGGCCCCGACTCCACCGGCTACTTCCCGCACGGACGCCGTCTGGTGTGCGGCGGGACCGCCGAGCGCGAGGTGTGGAGCATGGAGCCGGACCCGGCCCAGACGGAGAAGATCCTGGCGCGCTGCATCGCCGTGGAGCCCCGGATCGCCGGGGCGCGGATCACCGGGGTCGAGGTCGGTCTGCGGGCGTCACGGCCGCGGACCCGTCTCGAAGTGGAGCCGCTCGGCTCCGCCCGGGTGATCCACAACTACGGTCACGGCGGTATCGCGGTCGGTCTCTCCTGGGGCTGCGCCCAGGACGTCCTGCGGCTGGCGCTCTCCGGCGCCACCGCCGAAGTCGTCTCATGACGGCGGCCCCGGCGGCCGGCCCGGGTCCGCAGACCCTCGGGGCCGGTCCGGCCGTCCTGCTGAAGCGGCTCGACGCCCTCCTGGAGGGCTGGGGGACCGACGCCGGCGCCGCGCCGATGATCATGCCACCGCTGATCCCGGTCGCCGACCTCTCCCGCCTCGACGTGTACGAGAACTTCCCGCACCAGGCGCTCGTGGTCAGCACCCTGGACCTGGCCCACCATCAATCCGGGTCGGCGCACGAGCGGTTCGCGCCGGACGACCTCGAACCCGCGCTCTTCGGGCTTCCCTCGGCCGCCTGCTTCGCCGTCTACCTCCACCACGAGGGCCGCGCCCTGCCCGACGGCACGGCCGTGACCGTCCTCGGCCGCTGCTTCCGCCGCGAGGAGCACTACGACGGGCTGCGGCGCCTCCTCGGCTTCCATATGCGCGAGATCGTGGCGCTCGGCTCGTACGACTTCACCCAGGAGCATCTGCGCCGGTTCGAGGAGCGCGTCATCGCCCTCACCGACGCCCTCGGCCTCACCGTGCGCAAGGAGGCCGCGACCGACCCCTTCTACGACCGGGGCGGACAGCGCGCGCTGCTCCAGCGCCTCTCGCCCGTCAAGCACGAGTTCATCGTCGACGACCTGGCGATAGCCTCGCTCAACGTCCACCGCAACTTCTTCGGCGAGCGGTGCGGGATCACCCTGGAGAGCACCGGCCAGCCGGTCCACACCAGTTGCGCGGCCTTCGGCCTGGAGCGCTGGCTGTCGGTGCTGTACACGCGGTACGGGAGCTGGGAGGCGGCGACGGAGGCCGTGGAGAAGGCCGCCTCGGCGCTCGGCGGCGCGCCCCGGACCGGCGGGGCCGAGCGGTGAGGGCGCCGGCCGCCGAACTGGCGGAGATCGTCGCCTGGATCGCGCGGCGCCACCCGGAGGCGGACGGGATCGGCCCGGAGGACGATCTGATCGAGAGCCGGCTCATCGACTCGCTGGGCTTTCTGGAGTTCATCGTGCTGATCGAGCGGCTCAGCGGGCGGCCGGTCGACATCGAGAACCTCGACCTCGACGACCTCCGCTCGCTGAACCGGATCGAGCGGGCGTTCTTCAGTGGGCCGGACCCTCGGCCGTCGGGTCGTAGCTCGGCGGACTGATCAGCGGATACACCTCGAAGTCCAGGTGCAGCCCGGCGGGGCTGCGGTAGAGCAGCTGCATCAGCTGCTCGTGCGACTCCACGTCGTAGATGTTCAGCCCCGCCGAGGCGCCCACCAGGATCCAGCGGTCCTTGATGAGCCCCTTCTCCTGGAGCTCCTGGGTGTAGCGGAAGCCCTCGGCGAGCTTCTGCTGGAACTCCTCGATGCCGATGCCGACTGGGGCCCGTTTGGCTATCACCGCGAACAGCGCCATGGATGCTTCTCCTTCAGTTGAGTGGGTTCGGGGCTTCCTGGTCCACGGGCGGCCCGGCGGGCATCCGCTGGGCACGGTCGGAGCGCTCGAAGCGGGCCCGGGCGAGGGTGCCGACGATCGACACCGGTACGGTCGCGGCGGCGGCGATGCCGAACAGCAGCCCGAAGTCGCCGCGCCCCGCGAGCGGGCCCACGGCGGCCGTGCTGATGGCGGCGCCGGTGAAGACCGAGCAGGCGATGAGCGCGGTGGCGCTGCCGCGCACCTCGGGCGCGGCGGCCTCCAGGATCCACGCCTGGAGCGCGGACTGGCCGACGGCGAGGGCGAGTCCGGCGAGCGCGCTGGCGACGAGGATGCCCGCCACCGACTGGGTGAGCGCGGCGGTGAGATAGCCGGTGAAGAGCAGTCCGGTGCCCCAGCCGAACATGCCCGCGCCGGTCGCCCGGGCGTCGAGCGCCCTGACGACGACGCTGCCGCCGATGGCCGCCACTCCGTAGGCGCTGGTCACCAGGCCCGACATCAGGACGCTGCTGCCGTGTTTCTGGAGGGCCGCGTTGAAGAAGTTGAAGAGCCCCATCATCGCCGCGCCCTCGACGAAGGTGAACGGGATGAAGAAGCGGAACCAGCCGTCCCCGAGCACCCGCGCGAACCGCTGCCGCACGCTCGGCCCCTCGACGGCCCGCGCCCGGGGCGCCTCCGGCAGCCGGGTGTAGACCAGGGCGAGCAGCGGCGCGGCCACCGCCGGGATGAGCAGCGGCGAGCGCCAGTCCAGCAGATCGGTGAGCGCGCCCGCGACGACGGTCGCGGAAGCGGCGCCCACCGCGCTGGAGGACATCAGCGCCGCCATCGTGCGCTGGCGGCGCTCCATCGGGATGTGGTCGCCCACGTACGCGACGGTCACCGGGATGAGCGCGGCGGCGAAGCCGCCGGCGACCGCGCGTCCCGCGATCAGCAGCGCCGCGTTGGGCGCGAGGGCAGCGGCCAGGTCCGCGAGCCCGAGCCCGAGGAGCGCGGTGCGCAGCACCCGTACCCGGCCCACCCGGTCCGAGACCGTGCCGTGGACCGGCTGCATGATGCCGACCATCGCCAGATAGCCGGTGAGCGCGAGGGTGGTGGTGCCCAGGCTGACGTCGAAGTCCTTGGAGACGGGGACCAGGATCGGATTGATGACGACCAGGTCGAAGTCGAGCAGGAAGAAGCCGGCGCACAGGACGGCCACGATCCCGCGGTCGCCGAGCGTTCTGCCCGCGGTCCGTCCCGTCGGCGCCGTTCCGGCTTTGCGTGTCCTCACGGGGCTACCGCCCGCACCGCGACGCAGGACCAGCTGAAGCCGCCGCCCAGGCTGAGCAGCAGCGCCACCTCGCCCTCCGCGAGCCGTTTGTCGGTGTGCAGGGCCGCCAGGTTGGCGGCGGAGTCCCCGGCGCCCAGATGTCCGGTCCCGCCGCCCAGGTTGAGGATCTGCGCGTGGCGCAGGCCCAGGCGTTCGACGGCCGGGTGGAAGAACTCCTCCAGTGGACCGGAGCCGAGCCGGGGGAGGGTGAGGACGCGCACCCGGGGGTCGTCGGGGGCGAGGCCCGCCTCGGTGAGCGCGGTGCCGACCACGTCGAGGACGGCCTCGACGAGCGCCGCCGCGAACGCCGGTTCGGCGCCGGAGGCGACGAAAGCCCGTTTGGTGCGGCGCACGTCGACCCGGGGCAGGGTGCGCGGCATCGTGCTGAACTCGTCGTCGCCGCGGTGCATCGTCTCGTACTCCGAACGGGCCACGGTGGCCACCGAGAGCAGCTCGTACGGGCCCTGGGCGCGGTCCAGGAGCAGGGCGGTCCCGGCGTCGCCGTAGACCAGCTCGTAATCGCCCAGCCAGCGGTCGAAGGCGGGCGGCAGGAAGCGGTCGCCGGTGGTGACGGCGGCGCGGGCCACCGACGGATCGGCGATCATGCGGGCGGCGGCGGCTTCGAGTGCGGCGGCTCCGCCGTTGCACATCTGCTGGATGCCCACGGCCGGGGCGGTGGAGGCGCCGATGTGGTGGGCCACGTAGTTGGCGGGCGCCCAGAAGTCATGGCCCTGGTGGTAGGTCCAGGCGTGCGCCACGAAGCCGAGGTCCGCCCCGTCCCACCCGGCGCGGGCGAGTGCGTCGGTGGCGGCGAGGACCGCCATCTCGGGGGCCGCGTGGTCGTGGCTGACGGACACCTCGCGGTAGCCGAGGCGGGTCGCGGTCTCCTCGTCGACCCGGCCGGCCGCGAGGGCGGCCTCGGTGGTCTCGCGCCGGTCCGGGAGCCAGAGCGTCGCGGCAGCGATCCGCAGCGGCGTGGTCAGGGGCGGGGACAGACGCACGGGGTCCTCCCGGAAAGAGCCCCGGAGGGCATCGTCAGTGATGCGGATTATCAGCGAGAGTCTTCCCCTCTCCGGGATGCCGCGTCAAGGGCCGAAAGGCGCAAGTCGCGCGCCCGCCAAGGCCCTCACGCGCCCCCGCCGGGCCCGCTGTGTGCGCAGGGCGAGCGCCGACGCGCCGCCCGCCTTCGCCGCATGCCCCTTCTGTCCGTGTCCGCCAGGTTATGCCCGAAGCTCCGGTGCGCGGCCGATTGTGCGCGGTCCGGGCGGGCCGCGCCGCCCCGCTCCGTACGCGGTCCCGCCCGGTGCGAGCGCCGGTCCACCGGCCGGGCACGCCCCGCCACCCGCACGATGTCCACCCGCGGGTGTCCACCTGTGCAACTCCGGGGAATAGAAGCGTCCGGAGGAGGTCCTGTGTTAAACAGAGCGCAACTCGCCCTCGACTGGCGAGAGTTGACCGGAACAGCACGCATTTACCCGTCCGCTGCCCCAGCGGAGTGTCGCTTACACAGAGGTGATGCATGGACGACCTGGCCGGCACCACGAGCACCGACTTCTCCCTGAGCGCCCGGGAGATCGAACAGTTCCACCGGGACGGCTACATCGGCCCGTTCGACCTCTACGAACCCGACGAGATGGAGAAGAACCTCCGCGCCCTGCGCCCCAAGCTGCTCAACACCAAGCGGGCGATCTACGGGCAGGAGAAGGCGGTCTCCGGCGTCACCAACCTCGCCAACTACGACCGCCACCTCGACGTCGACTTCCTCGCCGACCACATCACCCGCCCCGAGATCGTCCACCGGGTCGCCGGCCTCCTCGGCCCGGACGTGCTCTGCTGGCGCACCGAGTTCTTCCCCAAGTACCCCGGGGACGAGGGCACCGACTGGCACCAGGCCGACAACTTCTCCAACGTGGCCGGATCCAAGCACCCCCAGATCGTCTGGCCCGAGGACTCCGAGTTCGGCGGCACCATCACCGTCTGGTCGGCGTTCACCGACGCCAGCGTGGAGATGGGCTGCCTCCAGTTCATCCCCGGCTCGCACCGGACCATGAACTACGACGAGTCCAAGGTCATGACGTACGACGCCGACTCCATCGGCAAGCTGGAGAAGGACGGTGTGCGGCGCGGCTTCTTCGGCTACGACTACCGCCAGCTCCAGAAGGACCCGAACTGGAGCCCGGACGAGTCCCGGGCCAAGTCGATGGTGCTCAAGCAGGGCCAGTTCATCATCTTCTGGTCGACCCTGATGCACGCCTCGCATCCGCACGCGGGTCTGACCGACGACATGCGGCTGGGGTACGCGGCCCGCTATCTGCCGACCCAGGTGCGGGTCTACCCGTTCTCGGACGCCCTCGCGGAGTTCGGCGGGGAGGCCAGCCTCGACAAGTTCGGCTGTGTGCTGGTCTCCGGCGAGGACCGGTACGGGCACAACCGGTTCGTCGACCGAACCGTCAACGGCACACCCTTCCGGACCGCCCGCTGACCCGGCCCGGCCACTCCTGCTCCGACGTCGCCACATCCCGGGGGGTGTCCGCGCTGGAAAGACTCGACGGGACCCGGCTCACCGGCACCGATGAGGCCTTCGCCCTCCACCGCCGGATCAACCGGACCGCCACCGACTATCCGCGGGACAGCTCCGTGCCCGCGCTGTTCGCCGCGAGCGCCGCCCGCGGCCCCGACGCGCTCGCGGTGGTGCAGGACGAGCGCGCATACACCTACGCACAGCTCGACCGGCTCTCCAACGGCCTCGCCCACCACCTGCTCGCCCAGGGCTTCGCGCCGGGCTCGACCGTCGGGGTCTGCCTGACCCGCTCACCCGAGCTCATCGTGGCGCTGCTCGCGGTCCTCAAGTGCGGGGGAGCGTATCTGCCGTTCGACGCGGGCTGGCCCGACGAACGGCTGCACGGCCTGTTCGCGGAGGCCGACTGCCGCTGGATCCTGACGGACCGCCACGAACAGCTCGCCCGGCGGCTCGGCGCCAGCCACGTCCTGTCGGCGAAACCGTGGTCGGAGGAGAGGCCGGCCGCCCCCGCCGTCCACATCGACGGCGACTCGCTCGCGTACGTCAACTTCACCTCCGGCTCCACGGGCCGCCCCAAGGGCGTGGCCATCCGGCACCGCAGCATCGCGCGGCTCGTCCTCGGCGCCCGCTTCGCCCGGCTGGCGGCGGACAGCCGGCTGCTCCAGCTCGCACCGGTCACCTTCGACGCCGCCACCTTCGAGATCTGGGGCGCGCTGCTCAACGGCGGTACGTGCGTGCTCTATCCGGAAGGCCTGGTGCGGCTCTCCCGGCTCGGCCGGGTCATCGACGAGCACCGCATCACGGTCGTCTTCCTCACCACCGCCCTGTTCAACGCCGTCGTCGACGAGGCACCCGCCGCCCTCGACGGGACCGAGACCGTCCTCATGGGCGGCGAACTCCACTCGATCCCGCGGGTGGCGGCGGCGCTCGACCGGTACGGACCGGGCCGCCTCGTCCATGTGTACGGACCCACCGAGGCCACCACCTTCGCCACCTACCACCGCGTCGACCGCCTCGTCCCCGGCTCGGGACTGCTGCCGATCGGCACCCCGATCCAGAACACCCGGCTCTATGTGATCGACGGCACCACCCTGTGCGAGGCGGGCCGGACCGGTGAGATCTGTCTGGCGGGCGACGGGCTCTCACCCGGCTACCTCGGCATGCCGGAGCTCACCGCCGAGCGGTTCGTGGACCGCGTGGCCGACGGCGTGAGCGAGCGGCTCTACCGCACCGGCGACCACGGGACCCTGCTCCCCGACGGCTCGCTCGTCTTCCAGGGCCGCGAGGACGACCAGGTGAAGATCAACGGCTTCCGCATCGAGCTGGGCGAGGTCGCCCACCACCTCGACCGGCACCCCGCGGTGCGGCGCAGCCATGTGGCGGTGAGCACCGAACGCGGCGAACGGGCCCTGGTGGCCTTCGTGGTGGCGGACCCGTCCGCCACCCCCGCCTCGCTGCGCCACCATCTGCGGACCCGGCTCCCCGCGTATCTGGTCCCGGCCCGCATCCACCTGTGCGAGGCGCTGCCCCTGACGGCGACCGGCAAGGTCGACGGCCGCGCGCTGCTCGCCGCCCACGACACCCACACCCCACCACCCGCAGCGCCGGCCGCCCAGCCGGCGGCCTCGCGGGACTGACGGACGGAGGAGAAGGCCATGACTTCCCAGGACTCCCGGGCGGCGCTCGGCACGCCGCCCATGACCGCGACCGAGGAGGCGATCGCCGACATCTGGCGCGGTCTCTTCGGCATCACCGACGTGGCCGTCGGCGACGACTTCTTCGAGCTCGGCGGCAACTCGCTCACCGCCATCAAGTTTCTCTCCCGCGTCGAGGAGCGCTTCGCCGTCGACGTGCTGCTGCCCGAGACGCTCTACGAGGACGCCCGGCTGAGCAGTCTGGCCAAGGCCGTCGACGAGGCGATGGCGTAGGCCCGCCGTGCGCCCCCCGCCCCGCGCCGCCGCGCCGCACCGGACCGCGACGGGCGACCCGTTCGCCCGGTTCGGCGGCGACGCCCCGGCCACCATCCGGCTGTTCTGCTTCCCGTACGCGGGCGGTGGCACCCAGGTCTTCCGCGACTGGCGGACCCGGGTGCCGCCGGGCGTCGGGGTGACGGGCATCCGGCTGCCCGGGCGCGAACAGCGCTTCCGCGAGCCGCCCTTCGACTCCTGGCCGCAGGCGCTCGACGCGCTGGCCGAGGCCCTGGCGCCCGAGACGGCGCGCGGGCCGTACGCCTTCTTCGGCCACAGCCTGGGCGCCCGTCTCGCCTACGAACTCACCCACCGGCTCACCGCCGACGGCCACCGGCCGCCCGCGCTCCTGGTCGTCTCGGCGTGCCGGGCGCCGGGCGTGCCGGCGCGCACCCCGCCCATGCACACCATGGACGGGCCCACCCTGCACCGGCGGCTGCGCGAGATGAACGGCGTCCCGCCCGAGGTCCTCGCCAGCCGCGCCCTGATGACCCTCCTGGAGCCGGTGCTCCGCGCCGATCTCCGCCTCGCCGAGACCTGGCAGCCCTCACCCGGGCGGATCACCGCGCCGATCCTGGCGCTGTGCGGCGAGGACGACGACATCGACCCGTACGAGTCCATGGTGGCCTGGAAGCACCACACCACCGGGGAGTTCACCATCCGCTCCTTTCCCGCCGGGCACTTCTTCCTGCGCGACGAGGAGGAGGCCGTGCTCGCGACGGTCTGCGGACGGCTGGCGACGGGGGGCGCGCGGTGACCGATCCGCTGAGCGGCCCCTCGGCCCATCTGACGCCCGGGCACGAGGAGTTCCGGGCCTCGGTCCGTACCTTCTTCCGCAAGGAGGTAGTGCCGTACGCGGCGGAGTGGGAGCGGCGGCGCGCGATGCCCCGCTCGGCCTGGCACGCCTTCGCCGCCGAAGGCCTCCTCGGCCTCAACCACCCCACGTCCGTGGGCGGCGCCGGACTCGACATCTTCCACTCGGTGGTCTTCCTGGAGGAGCTGGGCCGCACCGGCTTCGGAGGAGTGCGGTTCGCGGTGGCGCTCCACGCCTACATGGGCACGAGCTACCTCGCCACCAACGGCTCGCCCGAGCTCCAGCAGCGCTATCTGCGCCCGGCCGTGGCCGGTGACCTGATCGCGGGCCTGGCGATCACCGAACCCCAGGCGGGCTCGGACCTCGGGCGGCTGGAGGCGACGGCCGTCGAGGACGGCGACCATCTGGTGGTCGACGCCGAGAAGCGCTTCGTCGTCAACGGCGGGTTCGCGGACTTCTTCGTGACGGCGGTACGGACCGGGGAGCCCCGCTCCCGGGCCGGCCAGGGCAATCTGACCCTGCTGGTGGTGGACCGCACCGCCGAGGGCGTCCACGTCCTGCCCAACGACTCGATCGCCTGGCGTGCCTGCGCCATGGCCGACGTCAGCATGCGCGGGGTACGGGTGCCCAAGGAGAACATGATCGGCCGCCGCAACTCCGGCTTCGTCCAGATCATGAAGAACATGCAGCTGGAGCGGCTCGCGGCGGGGATCTCGGCGGTCGGGGACGCGGCCAACTGCCTGGACCTGACCTGGAGACACCTCAAGAACCGCGCCATGTTCGAGTCCACGCTCAGCGCCAAGCAGGCCGTCCGCCACACCATGGCCGATCTGCTCACCGAGGTGGAGGCGGCCCGCCATCTCACCCACCACGCGGCCTGGAGCTACGCCCGCGACCCGCTGTCGATCACGGCCTGTTCGATGGCTAAGCTCAAGGCCACCGAAGTGGCCCGGACCGTGGCCGAGGAATGCCGCCATCTGCACGGCTCCGAGGGCTTCCGGGAAGGCGCGCCGATCGTCCAGGCCGCGCATGACGCCCAGGCCGCCACCGTCGCCGCCGGAGCGAGCGAGGTCATGCGCGACATCGTCGTACAGAGCGGATACGAGGAGTTGCCGTGACCACGTCCGAGACGGAGGCGCTGAGCGCGGGTGGTCCACCGAGCCCCGGACCCGGACCCGCTCGGCGGCCGGGGTCGGCGTCCGAGCTGGTCAGGGCGGGGACGGTCGGGCTGATCGCCGCGTTCGTGGGCTTCTCCAGCTCGTTCGCGATCGTCCTCGAAGGCCTCACCAGGGTCGGCGCGAGCCGCGCCGAGGCGGCGTCCGGCCTGATGGCGCTCTCCGTCGCGATGGGCGCCTGCGCGATCTTCCTCAGCCTGCGGCTGCGGATGCCGATCAGCGTCGCCTGGTCGACGCCCGGGGCGGCGCTCCTCGCCGGAGCGGCCTCGGTCGACGGCGGATTCGGCGCGGCCGTCGGCGCGTTCCTGGTGGCCGCCGCGCTGATCGTGGTCACCGGGCTGTGGAAGCCGCTCGGCCGCGCGGTGTCGGCCATCCCGAAACCGCTGGCCAACGCCATGCTCGCGGGAATCCTGCTGCCGCTGTGCCTGGCCCCCGCCAAGGCCGTCCAGGAGAAACCGGCGCTGGGGCTGGCGATCGTCGGCGTCTGGGCCGTGGTCGGCACCTTCAGAAAGCTGTACGCGGTCCCGGCGGCGGTCGTCGTCGCGGTGGTCCTGATCGCCGCGACCACCCATATATCCGCCGCCGACCTCGGCCCCCTGTGGCCCCACCCGGTCCTGGTCACGCCCCATTTCACGGCCTCGGCCCTGATCGGCCTCGCGCTGCCGCTGTACGTGGTGACGATGGCCTCGCAGAACATCCCGGGCATCGCGGTCCTGAACGTGAACGGCTACGAGCCCGAGCCGGGCCCGCTGTTCGGCTGGACCGGTGCCTTCGGCCTGGCCGCGGCGCCCTTCGGCGGCCACGCGGTCAACCTGGCCGCGATCACCGCCGCCCTGTGCGCCGACGAGAACGCCGGGCCCGATCCGCGTAAGCGCTACCGGGCGGCGGCCGTCGGGGGTGGCGCCTACATCCTGCTCGGCCTCGGCGCGGGGGCGGCCGTCGCGTTCGTCGGCGCGGCCCCGCCCACCCTGATCGAGGCGGTGGCGGGCCTGGCGCTGCTGGGCGCGCTCGGCAACTCGCTGGTGGGAGCGGTCACGGACCCCGGCGACCGGGAGGCGGCGGTGGTCACCCTGGTGGTGACGGTGTCGGGCGTGCAGTTCTTCGGGATCAGCGGCGCGTTCTGGGGCCTGCTGGCCGGGGGCGCGCTGTACGCGGCGAAGAGGCGGCTGCCGGCGAAGTGAGGTGGCGGGCGCGGTGAGCGCTCAGTGTTCCGGGAAGAGGTGCGCCTCGATCGCCTCGTTGTACTTCTGGAGCGCGAACTCCTGCGTACCGAAGCAGTGTTCCTCGTTGGCGCCGCTGGTCAGCCCGATCTGGATCTCCCGGTAGATCTCCAGGTCCTCGTACTGCACCTGATAGGTCAGCTGCCGGTTCTCCTCCCACTGCTCGGCGCTGCCCTCGCCCACCGACCCCTTCGGCACGATGAGGCGCAGTTTGACGAGCGTACGGGTCGGACCGAGCGGGTGGCTGGTAATCCACAGGAAGTGGTCCGACTGATGCAGCACGGTCTCGTTCGGAAAGATCGTGTGGATGACGTTGGCGACCGACAGCAGACGCCGTTCCGAGCGTTCCGTCTTCGTGATGAAGTTTATCGACCGCTTCGGCAGGATCGAGCGGAGATGAGGCCCGAACGCGTCGAAGAAGAACGTGCTGTTCTCGAAGAGCGGGTTGGCGCTCCTCGCATGCAGGAACGGGAAGTGGTAACCCTCCAGAGTGCCTTCGACCACCAGCTTCCAATTGATCTCCCATTCCTGGCTCTCGGCGCCGTAGATCTCGTACGAGGCCAGATCGAGATCCGCGATGTCGGGCCGGAAGTCACCCAGGAACGCGTCCAGGGCGGCGCGTCCCGGATTCTCCTCCGGCATCAGCCATACGAATCCGTACGCCTCGACCGCCGGGAGCGCCACCAGATTGCGCTTCCCCCGCTCGACACCGGGAAAGCAGTGCGGGCTCGGGATCGCGGCGAGGGTGCCGTCCAGATCGTAGCGCCAGGCGTGATAACCGCAGATGAACTGCTTGCGCAGACCGGACGGCTCCTTTTCCAGCCGTGCTCCGCGATGCCGGCAGGCGTTGAGGAACACATGCGCCACACCGTCCTGGTCGCGGCTGACGATCAGCGGCCTGCCGAAATGCTCCAGGGTCGCGAAGGTGCCCGGCCTGGGAATCTCCGAGCTGTGCACCAGCATGGATGGCAACTGGGTGAAAATACGGTCGAGTTCCGCCCGGTACCACTGCGGGGAGTGATAGCGGTCGACGCTCACCCGGGTGTCCGAGTCGGTCAGGGGGAGCCGTTTGTCGCGCAGATGCTCCAGGGCACGGTCGAGAATCCTGAGTTCCTCGTCGCGATCCATCCGTCAACTCCCTCCAAGTCCCACGCGCACAACGGTGATCATCGGGGTGGGGTTCGGGTGCGCGGCAATTCTATAGGGGTTCCTTTGCGGTGACGAGGGTTGTTCAATGTCAAAAAGAGCGCGGTTGAACGGCAGTTGTGCCCGTCCGTGAATCCCCGGTAGAACGGCGGGACAGCGGAACACCCTGCGGCCCGACAGGAGTGCCCCGACGTGCCGACGCATCGCGTACTCGCCCAAGCCGCGGCGCCCCCCACCGGACGGTTCCTCCTCGCCCTCGCCGTCATCCTCGCCGTGGCGTTCGTACTGGCGCGGCTGGCCCGGCGGGTACGCCAGCCCGCGGTGATGGGCGAGATCGTCGGCGGCATCCTGCTCGGCCCCAGCCTTCTCTCCCTCCTCCCCGGCGACCCGCAGACGAAGCTGGTCCCGCCCTCGACGCTGCCCTACCTCCAACTCCTCTCCCAACTGGGCCTCGTCCTGTTCATGTTCGGCGTCGGCTACCACTTCGACCTCGGGCAGCTGCGCACCCCCACCGCGAGACGGCAGGTGGCGGCGGTCTCGCTGACCTCGGTGGCACTGCCGTTCGGGCTCGGCGCGGGCCTGGCGTACGGGCTCCACCCCTGGCTCAGCCAGTCCGAGCTGAAGACGGACGGGCGGCTGGGCCCCGCGCTCTTCCTCGGCGCGGCCATGTCCATCACCGCCTTCCCCGTCCTCGCCCGCATTCTGGCCGAACGCGGTCTGTACAAGGACCCGTTGGGCGCGCTCTCGCTCGCCTGCGCGGCCGTACAGGACTTCCTCGCCTGGTGCATCCTGGCGGCGGTGGTCGTGGTGGTCCGCGCGAGCGGGCCGTGGCCGCTGGCCCGGATGGTCATCGAGTCGGCGCTGCTGCTCGCCGTGCTCGTCCTGCTCGTACGGCCGGGTCTCGTCTGGGTCCTCGACCCGGCCAGACCGTGGGCCGGCGGTCCCGCGCTCACCCACGCGGTCCTCGTCGTCGGCGTCCTGCTGACCGCCGTCGCCACCGAGGAGGCCGGTCTGCACGCCGTCTTCGGCGCGTTCGCCTTCGGCGCCGTCGCCCCGCACCGCCGGATCGACGAGAGCGCCCCCCAGGTCCCCGAGCGGATCGAGCAGACCAGCCTGCTGCTCCTGCCGGTCTTCTTCACCGTCACCGGGATGTCCGTGGACGTCTCCGGCCTCGGCGTCCGGGGCCTGGTCATGACGGCGGCCGTCGTGGTGGTGGCGTGCGCCGGGAAGTTCACCGGCGCGTTCGGCGCGGCCCGTCTGACCGGGGCGACGCCCCGCGAGGCGACGGCGCTCGGAGTGCTCCTGAACTGCCGGGGACTGACCGAACTGGTCATCCTCAACGTGGGCCTGAGCCTGGGGGTCATCGATACGCGCCTGTTCACGGCGATGGTGCTGATGGCGGTCGTCACGACGCTGATGACCGGGCCGCTGCTGCACCGGGTCCGGCCGCCGCTGCCCCAGGTCCCCGAGCGCCCGGCGAGACGGCCCGCCCGGGAGGCGGGCTGAGGGAGCGGCCGAGCCGGGGGCCCCGCGGAAGGGACGCCCCCGGAAAGGGGCGCGTCCGGCGCGGGCTTCGATAGGCTCGGCGCCGTAAGCGCAGGGTAAAGGGATATACGGGGGCAAAGAGTGTCGGATCATCAGCATCAGTCGGGCCGTGGCGGAGCGGACGGGCCGGCGGCGGATGCGGCGGTGTTCCAGCCGCTGGCCGAGGACGACCCCCGTTCGGTGGCCGGATATCTTCTCAGCGCCCGGCTCGGCGCCGGCGGCATGGGCAAGGTGTACCTCTCCTACACGCCCGGCGGACGCCCGGTCGCGATCAAGGTGATCCGCCCCGAGTTCGCAGAGGACCCCGACTTCCGCCGCCGGTTCCAGCAGGAGGTGCGGGCCGCGCAGCGGGTGCAGGGCCTCTACACCGCGCCCGTGGTCGACAGCGACACCGACGGGCCGCGCCCGTGGCTGGCCACCGCCTACGTCCAGGGCCCCTCCCTGCACGCCGCCGTCGCCGCCCACGGCGCGATGCCGGTGGGGACCGTGCTGCTGCTGGTGGCCGGGATCGCCGAGGCGCTCCAGGTCATCCACCAGGCGGGCATCGTCCACCGCGACCTCAAGCCGTCCAACGTGCTGCTCGCGGTCGACGGGCCGCGCGTCATCGACTTCGGCATCGCCCGCGCCGCGGACGCCACCGCGCTCACCGGGACCGGTGTCAGCGTCGGCACCCCGTCCTTCATGTCGCCCGAGCAGGCGGCCGGGACGAGCTGCACCGCGGCGACCGACGTCTTCGCGCTCGGCCAGATCGCGGTCTTCGCCGCGACGGGCGCCGCGGCCTTCGGCGACGGGTCCTCCCACGCCGTGCTGTACCGGATCGTGCACGAGGAACCGGACCTGTCGCGCCTGCCGGACGAGCTGCGCGAGATCGTCACCGCCTGCCTCGGCAAGGACCCGGCCCAGCGGCCGTCCCCCGCCCAGGTCATCGAGATGTGCGGCCGGGCGTCCCAGGACCCGGCGCTGCGCCGCCCGGAGGGCTGGCTGCCCTCCTCGTACGCGGCCGACCTCACCCAGGC